>JBAUBA010000259.1:0-11377 GCA_049676265.1 Atribacterota bacterium | reverse complement strand
TTACGAAGCCACAATGGATGACATCGCTCAGCTTTCTGGAATAAAAAAACCCACTATTTATTATTATTTCCCTTCCAAAATAGATTTAGCTTCACAACTTATGGAAGTAAATGTAAAAAAGATTTTTGAGAAAATTGGGAAAATAATTTCTACAACAAGTAATGTTAAGCAACGGATAAAAATAATAGTAGAGTTTTACATTAATCTTTTGGAAGAAAATTCTAAAATTTTTATTATTATGCAAAGAATCGGCTATGATTTTATGCAAAAGGAAGACAGCAAAAAAAAGATAAATGAACTCTTTGAAAAATTAAGAAAAAAACAGAAGGAAACCGGCGACCTGTTCGGGGAAGTTATTTTATGTTCAGGTAAAAGAGTAAGCGGAGATCTATTTTTATATTCTATGATTGCTGGTTTAGGAAGGGTTATATTTGAAAATGTATCCCAGGGGAAAAAACCAAAAAAAGAAGATCTCCTGGCCATTGGAGATATCTTTATCGCCTCGGTGAAATAAAAGTAACACAGGAAGCTAAGTTTCTTCTTTTTTCCCGTAATATAAATTCGCTACTGCAACAATTGATACACTCACTATCAGAATAAAAGATATTGCGTTTATAACCGGTGTTGAGCCGTCTCTTACCTGTTGATATAAAATTATGGGTAGTGTGGGCTGGGAACTAATGAGAAATGTCGTTGTATTAAAATTTTCAAATGACATTAGGAATGCTATTGCAGCTCCTCCTATAATTGAAGGCTTGAGATATTGAAGGGTAATAAGCCGGATAACTTCAAAACGATTTGCACCAAGATCGGATGCAGCCTCTTCAAGTGCTCGATCAAATTTTTTGAGTCTTGCAGAAATAGTCATCGTTACAATGGTAGTTATAAATGAAAACTGACCAAGCACTATAAGCCAGAAACCCGGTCTAAGTATTTTTATATCAATTCCAAAAGTATCCTCGATAAATAATCCTACTGTAGTAGAAAATAGCAATATAGATATACCAAGGATTACTCCGGGTATTACCAGAGGCGCAATCATCAGAAAATATAAAGCACCTTTAAACTTAAAATCTTCCTGTTCAAAGAGAAAAGCGGCCATAGTACCTACAACAACCGATAGTATGGAAACTGAAATTGCAACTTTAAAGGAAGTTGCTATGGCTCTTAAATTCATTTTGTCATAAAATATACCTATTTTTTGCGGTCCTTCTCCAAAAAACCAGTCAAGAGTAAATCCTTTCCATGGTAGAGATGGAAACATGGAGTCGTTAAATGCAAGAATCATGGTTATAACAAGCGGGGCAAATAGAAATATAAAATAGAAAAGGGTAAACAATTTGAAACCTGATAAATAACTTTTAGAGTTTGGTAATGTGCGTATCATTTAATTACCTTCCTGAACTCCTGTTTGGTTAATTTTAATGCAATCCATATTATAATTGAGGATAAGATTAACAGCATAAAACCAAAGGCAGCTCCCTGATTCCAATTAAAATAAGTTATTATCTGATTATATATCTGTTCAGTAAACCAAAGAGAATTCTTGCCCCCCATAAGCTTGGGAGTTAAATAGCTGCCAAGAACCAGCATGAATACTATTATACTTCCGGACATAATTCCCGGCATTGAGTAGGGGATAATAATTTCACGCCATATTGCTATCTTTTTGGCACCCAGGTCGTAGGCTGCTTCGATAAGAGAATCATCAAGACTTTCCATTACACCAATAATTGGTACAATCATAAAAAGCATAGATGTATAAACTAGTCCCATTATCATAGTAATATCATTGTAAAGCATTTCTATAGGCTGCTTGAATAAACCAAGTCCTACTAAAAAATGGTTAAGAACACCACTTTCCCGCAAGAGTATCATCCACCCGTAAACCCTGATTAATTCACTAACCCAAAATGGAACCAGAAGAAAAACCAACAATACTCCCTGTATTTTTAAATTAACAACTTTTGTAATGAAAAAGGCAATGGGGAGAGCAATGATCAGAACAATAAATGTTACAAGAATAGAATACATCGCTGTCCGCACAAAAGTAAGCCAGTAAATCGGCTCGGTAAAAAAAGCGGTGTAATTTTTAAAAGTAAACCCTGACCTTCCTAGAAATGACATTCGGAGAAGCTCGAAATGGGGAAGTACAATTAACAAAAATAACCATAAAAAAACCGGGATGAAGAATATAATAAAACTCCATCTTATTTTAGAAATTTTAGAGTTCTTCATATATTTTGCCTTCTGTTTTTTTGAAGCATACAGCAGCTTCAGGATCCCAACCTATTTTTATCTTGTCTTTGGCTTTTATATAATCAAATTGCCTATTTTGTGGCAGAGAGATAATAAGTTCTTGTTTGGAATTTTCAGGTACAACCAAAAGCCTGCTATTACCGCCATCAAAGAGTAATGCTTCGACAGTAACATCCATGATATTGAAATTTTCTTTTGTACCCTTTGGATTAATTATCATAGCCTCCGGCCTGACGTACAATTCTATAGAATTATCACCTTTTAAGTCAACGGGTTTACTTAATTTAAGACTATGACCTTCTTTTGTCTCAGCAAAAAAATTACCATTTTCATCCTTTCTTTGTTTTACAATAAACTTATTATTTTTTCCCACAAATTGAGCAACAAAAGCTGAAGACGGATTACTGTAAAGGTTCTGAGGGGTATCAACCTGTTCAAAATGTCCGGCATTCATGACTGCCACATAATCGCTCATAACCATAGCTTCTGATTGGTCATGGGTTATATAGACAAAAGTAGTACCTACTTTAACCTGAAGTTTTTTTAGTTCAACTTTCATGTGTTCTCTCAATTTAGCATCAAGTGCCCCCAGGGGTTCATCCAACAGAAGGGCCGATGGTTCAAGAACCAGACATCGTGCAATAGCAATTCTCTGTTTCTGCCCTCCGGAAAGCTGACTAATTCTTTTTAATCCATAATCTGAAAGTCCAACTCTTCCCAACATTGAATTTACTTTTTGCTCAACACTTTTACCTTTCTCGCCTCTTCTTCGAAGACCAAAAGCAATATTATCATAAACATTCATCATGGGAAATAAAGCGAGATTTTGAAAGACGAGGTTCACTGGCCTTTTATTGGCTTCAACTCCAAGCATATTTTTTCCATCAATTTCAACTGTCCCGGTTGTTGGTAGAAGAAAACCGGCAATTATTCTTAATAATGTGGTTTTTCCACAACCGGAAGGTCCCAGTATTGAGAAAAATTTTCCATCCTCAACATCAAAGGAAACATTGTTTACGGCTGTGAAATTGCCAAATTTTTTAGAAATATCTTTTACAGATAGTGCAATTTTCATTTAAGTACCTTCCGTTAATCAATATTTATCATAAAAGAAAAGCAGGCAGTGTTTCCACTGCCTGCTTAATTAACTTATTTTGCAGCCTGGATTCTATCCATTACTTTACCTTCCATTTCTTCAAGCCCTACAGGTACTGTAGGATACCAGTTTATATTTGCAAGAACTTCAGGAGGTAATCCTCTGGCAAAGTTGTCAGCAATGTCTGGATTAAGATACTTGCCGGCATCTTTTGATGCTGTACCATATTTTTCTACATTAGTAAAAACTGCTGCATTTTCCGGTCTAAGTATAAAGTTAATCCATTTATATGCGCCTTCGACATTTTCAGATTTTGCTGGAATGGTAAATGTATCCACCCAGGCCAATGCACCACTGGTTGGAGCAAGATAATCAATGTTTGGATTTTCATCATGGAGTTTCCATCCTGCTTGTTCCCATGCCATTGCTGCCCAAACTTCACCTGATCTCATTGATTCAAGAAGTTGATCACCATTGTCCCAGTAATTTCTTAGAACAGGTTTACCAGCAATAAGTTTTTCTGAAATCTCATCAAGAAATTTTTGGTAACCTTCCAGATCATTGTAAAGTTCAAAGGGATCATATCCGAATGAATATCCCATAGCAATGAGAGTAGGTCTTTTCATTCTGTAAGAAACTCTTCCGGTATATTTAGGGTCAAGTAAATCTTTATAATCTTTTACATCCGGTGCTTTTTCGAAGTTAACAATAAGTCCTGAAGTTCCATAAACATGTGGTACTCCATAAGATTTACCATCAACAAGGGTATTCTTTTTAACAGCTGCGACTAAAGAAGGATCAAGCTGGTCAACATCAACTTTTGAATAATCGATCGGTTGGTAAATGCCGTATTCAGCCACTACGGAAGAAATTCTGTCCTGTGAAGGCTGTGCAAGGTCAAAACCGCCGCCTCTGGTAGCTCGTAATTTTGAGATCATCTCCTCGTTATTACTGAGAATAACCTGAACTTCTATACCTGTCTCAGCTTTAAACTTTGCAATAAGCTCTTCCGGTGCATATCCGGACCAGGTGATAAGGCGTAATACATTTGATGCAGCCATTACCTGACTACCGACGACGAAAAGTACTAGAGATACAAGGACCAAAAAAACTGTTAATCTAACTATTTTTTTCATTATTTTTCTCCTTTTCAAAATTTTATTAATTACTGCTCAAGTTTTTACAGTCGTGATATTTCCGAAATTTATACTTTGCTTATTCTACTCCTCCTTTCTTGTTTTATGATTCTGCAACCTTCTCCTGTCATACAATAGTTTACCTAAATTGATAGATGCTTGCTTATCGCTAATTTCCTATTTTTAAACTGTATTCATCTTGAATAAACTCAATATTGCGCTGAGCATTTTCATATTTTACTTTCCCGTAATTATAAAAATCGAACTTAATCTTAGAAATATTGTTCTGGATCATGCTCCAAATGAACCAGAAGATATCGGGAAAGGGTTTAAAAAGATTAACCAAATAAAGTGTCTTTTCAAATTCCTTGCCGTCGCAGTAACACTTTAATATATTCTTCTCTACATCACGTGGAACTAATATCTCCTGGAACATGTCTGCCAGATCATAGTAACGGGGTGCCATCCCTGCATATTCCCAATCAATGAGATACATCGGTTCTTTATATTTTCCCCGATAGCCATCTTCGGACAGTACAAAATTATCCGCCAACAGATCATTATGGCTTGCTGTAAACTCACTATCTGGTATATTGGCAATTTCAGAGAGCTTTTCCAGATTTTTAATGATTCCTTTAATATCAAACTCGGGACAAATAATCTCCAGATTAATTAAGATCCTGTGCATCTCCTTCACTTTAATTAAAGGGTTAAAGATTTGAGGAAATACGACTCTACTTTGGTGTATTTTTCTTATGGGTCTTACAATCTTTTCATGTAGCTCTTCCTTTAAGAAATCAGAATTTTTTAATACACAACCCGGGATAAATTCTACAATCGTAACCCTATGTTCGGGCATATATTTTACTAACCCGGGTGATATGCCTGTTTTGGCTACTCTCTTCAGGATTTCTGCTACTATGTATCTATCAATAAAAATCTCTGTTTTATCGCCGTAGATTCTTACGGTAACATCCCCTTTTTCAGAATACACCCGGTACAATTTATTAGTAATACCACCGCTGAGTTTTTCTATCTTTATTACAGAGTCTTTCCACTCAGGCATAAGTTCGAAAAATATGTCTTCGGTAAATTTTATATCCAAAAGATTTCTGATTTGGTTCATCTTACCTCTATTCAAAATAATTTAGGATGAATTATTTGTCATAAAGAAGGTGGTTTTGAAATTAAACTTACTTTCCATTATAATCATCTTATCTTCTTTTTTAAAAATATGCAATAAGTTGATCTATCCCTAACACACCATTATAATTGATACCTTTTCCGCCCTGTTTTAGCTTACCCTTCTCACCATCCGAGTCACCTAAACAGGTTACTATAATGTCAGCTTCTCTTAAATCTTCCTTTTCGGTATAGTGGTTAGTGGTAACTACTACATTCATACCGGCTGCTTTGGCAGCCAAAAGACCGTTACGGGAATCTTCCATAACAATACATTCTTCCGCTTTTAAACCACCTTTTTTCAGGCCAAGCAGGTAGATCTCCGGATCGGGTTTCTTCTTTTTCACCACATCACCGGCCAGTACAAAATCAAACTTTATATCTTTCAGTATCTCATAAGCTACGGCATGGGCCGCCTTCTCATTGGAAGTAGTACAAATACCAACTTTGAGTCCTCTGTTCATGGCCTCTTTCATTATCCGCTTAATACCCGGCCTTAAGGGCAAAGCACCTTCTTTAATAAGATCAATAAAGATTTCTGTTTTCCGCTTATGCATTGCCTTAATTAACCCATCCTCTTCTTCGGGTTTCACTTCCCTGCCAAATCCTTTGGTATACAGATGATGACGCATTCTCTCTTTACCGCCGGCAACCCGGAGCAATTCATGGTAATAGTTTACGTCCCACTCAAAATCAAAACCAAACTCTTTAAAGGTCCTATTAAAAGCTACCCGATGTCCATCCCTTTCAGTATCAATAATGACTCCATCCTGGTCAAAAATTATAGCCTTTATTTCCGCCATTTTTTTACCTCCGTAAATACGATTATTTCGTGCAATATTCTTTTACTGTCTCAACCATGATTCTGTTCTCTTCTTCAGTCCCAACGGTAATTCTAAAGAAACCGTCACTGTTGTACATTTTGCCCTGAGGTCTTAAAATAATACCCTTTTCTTGCGCATAGGCCACTATATCATCTCCGGTTTTACCGGTCCCTTTAGCATCGAGAAGTATGTAATTGCCATGGGAGTGGAAAACGGTCATTCCCGGAATAGCGTTTAATTCCCGTTCGATAAAGGCAATTTGCTCATTGTTGAATTTTATTCGTTTTTCTAAAGCTTCGGTATCCTCCAAAGCAGCCAAGGCAGCCCACATCGGTATCGTGCCGACATTCCAGGGAATAAGAGTAGCAGAAATCTGTGCTACGACATCTTTGTTGCTTAACATGTACCCGAACCTTAAACCCGCAAGACCATAAGCTTTGGAAAGGGTTCTGGTAACCAAAATATTTTTGTATTCTTTAATCAGTTTTACCATTGAATTACCATATCCGGAATATTCTATATAGGCTTCATCCACTACAAAGGGTATTCCCAGGTCAGCAATTCTTCTAAAGTCCTTTTCGTTCATGAAATTACCGGTTGGATTGTTGGGATTGGTAATAACAATTATCTTGGTTTTAGGGGTTACCGCCTTAATAATTGCATCCGGATCAAAGAGTAATTCCTTATCTTGGTAGATCATAGGCACTGACACCAACTTTCCTCCCAAAACAGCACAGCGTAATTTATAGATTCCAAAACAGGGAGTATGTTGAATTAACTCGTCTCCCTGCTGCAGAAAGCTTCGCCATATCATATCGTAAACTTCACTGCTTCCGTTACCGATCATTACATTTTCCGGACCAGATAAATTGTTCAGCTCAGCAATTTTACTTCGTACTACCAACCCCTGATCAGAATAGCGATTAGCCATCTTTGCGTATTTATTAATGGCTTCCTGTACCTTTTCAGAAGGTTCGTTGGGATTCTCGTTGGACATCATCCGGTGCAGCTTCTGGTTTTTCCAGGCCATCTCAATATGGGGAGAAACATAAGCATTTATTCCTTTAAGCCAAGGTGCATAGTAGTCTTCAATTTTTTTCATCATTAAAACTCCTTTGGGTTTGATAAAATATAAGTGTTTGCTCAGGCCTTGCCTGCGCAGCCTAATAGTTCAATCCAGTAGTTAATTCTTTTAATAATTGCTTCCCTTGCCACCATATCGACCTTACTGGGATTGTATTCCTCTCTATTTGCTGAGATATATGCAAAAGTAGAGTCGATCAGGGCATGCTTAAGATCGGTAGAAACATTAAATTTTGAGCCTCCCAATGCTACCAGCTTTTTAACCACCTCCGGTTTTAGGCCGGTTCCTCCGTGAACAACCAGAGGAACCTTCGGCCCCTTGGCATTAAAAAGATCGAAAATCTTTTTAAAACGATCAAAATCCAGTTTGGGATTCGCCGTCTTATAGATACCGTGAGCAGTTCCGATAGCCGGCGCCATTATATCTATCCCGGTTTCTTCAACAAAGCGCACCGCTGTTTCCGGATCACAGAGAGCAGCCTCGTCTTCAGCAACCTTTATCTGATCCTCCACACCGGAAACTGTTCCCAATTCACCCTCAACAGATATATCCCCTACTCTATGACAGTAATCGACAACCTCTTTTGTTTGCCTGATATTTTCCTCGAAAACCTGTTTAGAGGCATCTATCATAATACTGGTGTAACCAGCATCAGCACAGGCACGGCAAAAATCAACATCTGTACAGTGGTCCAGATGCAGACAGATGGGAATGGGAGCGGATTCAGCTAAAGTCCGATATACAGCAGCTACTACCTTCGGCATTAAAAAATTTGCTGGCGTTACAGAAGTTTGTATAATTAAAGGAATTTTTTTTTCTACGGCCGCTCTGACAACCGCTTCCATTTGAATTATGTTTGTTATATTAAAGGCACCAACAGAATATTTTTCTTTAGTCGCTTTTAAAAGCATCTCTTTAGCATTTACAATAGCCATATTTTTTCCTCCTAATAATAATCAGTATTTTTTAACATGATAATTTGATATTGTTTTTTTCATTCAATCTCATCTAAATTTATTTGTCTTTTATATTGTCCGGTTTCAACTCTAAATTGGTACTTATCCCCTCGATAAAAGGACTGAAGGACTTCAATGCAGATATTTTGTGAATTATAAGCCAAGCTCTCCAAGAAAAGGCAGGAGGTATTCATGCTTATTTTTAGTAGTTGGATAATTTCTTTTACCGGATTTATTGCACGAAAGGTCTGGATGGAATGATCGAGATTAACATTAAAATTATTAATCAAAATCTGATACATGGAACCCTTAATTTCTATTTCGAGAAGATCTCCAAAATCCTTGAAGGAATAGAATTGCCTTTCAAATATCATTGGTGTTTTATTTGCTATTCTTACTCTCTCTATCTTTACAGCATAATCTTTAGGTTTAATATCCAGCTTTTCGGCCAGCTCTTCTCCGACTATGATCTTCTTCTTTAAAATAATCCTATCCTCTAACTCTACCTTGTTGAGGTTAAAATCATCAGAAAAACTCACTATCCTACTAAGTTGATGGATTGCTAAAGAAGGGGTCTTCTCTCTAATAAAGGTGCCCACACCCTTCTGTTTCTCTACAAATCCCTTTTGCACGAGCAATGAAATAGCCTGGCGGATGGTGTTCCGATTAAGCTGAAATTTCTGAGCCAGATCACCCTCGGAGGGAAGTTTGGTACCAGATTGATATCTTTCCTCTTTAATCATACTTTCAAGCCAACCGGCAACCTGAACATAAAGTGGTATTGGGCTAGTTTTATCAAGAATATTCTGCATAACTACTCACCTCTCTACCTATCTACTTGTCTACCTATGTTTAAAGATTATAACAAAATTTTCCCTTTGTCAAGTAAAAATAAAACAGAAGAAAACGGGCGACCTGTTCGGGGAAGTTAAGGGGTCGGGTCTTGGGGAAGCTTGGGTAGCCTTGTTATATATATGTAAATAACACACCCCATTTATACTTTATATTTTTTTACTTAATCTTCTTTTTTCTCCCAGTTTAGAGATCTACTGACTGCTTTCTTCCAGCCCTTATATAGTGTCTCTTTTATTTTTTCATCCATATTGGGGGAAAATTCTCTATCTATTTTCCATTTCTGAGCAATCTCTTCTTTATCTTTCCAATAACCAACCGCTAAACCAGCAAGGTATGCTGCTCCTAAAGCAGTGGTCTCTGCAATTTGAGGTCTTACTACCGGAACTCCCAGGATATCGGATTGGAATTGCATCAAGAAGTTGTCTCTAACTGCTCCGCCATCCACTTTTAATTTTTTCAAATTAATCCCTGAATCTTTCTGAATAACTTCCAGGACATCACGGCTCTGATAAGCTATTGATTCCTCTGCTGCTCTTAGAATATGTTCTTTCTTTGTCCCCCGGGTCAGCCCTACAATGATACCCCGGGCATACATATCCCAATAAGGAGCACCGAGTCCTACAAAGGCAGGGACCAAATAAACCCCGTGGGTATCTTTGACTTTTAGGGCATATTTTTCAATTTCGTCCGAACTTTTTATCAGCCCGATTTCGTCTCTTAACCATTGCACTACTGCTCCTCCAATAAAGATACTCCCTTCTAAGGCATATTCTACTTTACCGTTAACCCCCCAGGCAATAGTAGTCAAAAGGCCATTTTTGGAGGGAACAATTTTCTCTCCGGTATTCATCAAGATAAAACATCCGGTTCCATAGGTGTTTTTAGCCATACCCGGCTCATAACAAGCTTGGCCAAAAAGAGCGGCTTGCTGGTCTCCGGCATCTCCGGATACAGCAATTTCCCTACCGAATATCTCTTTATCTGTGCTGGCGTAAATATAACTTGAGGGTAGAACTTTAGGGAGCATCTCCCGGGGAATATCCAGTTCGGTTAGTATCTCCTCATCCCAATCGAGATTATGAATATTAAATAACATTGTGCGGGAAGCATTGGTATAATCAGTTACGTGGGTTTTACCTTTGGTCAGATTCCAGATAAGCCAGCTGTCCACCGTACCAAAGAGGAGTTCTTTTTTTTCGGCTCTTTCCCTGGCCCCGCTTACATTATCTAAAATCCATTTAACCTTGGTGCCGGAAAAATAGGCATCGACCACCAGACCGGTCTTTTTCTGGATAATCTCCGCCAGCCCTTTCTTTTTGAGCTGGTCACATAGGGGGGCTGTCCTTCGGCACTGCCATACTATAGCATTATAAACCGGCTTGCCGCTTTTTTTATCCCAGACTATAGTAGTCTCTCTCTGATTAGTTATACCGATAGCAGCTATATCGTCAGCTTCCAAGCCAGCCTTATCTAAGACAGCTTTTGCCACTTCTACCTGGGATGACCAAATTTCTGTGGGGTTATGTTCTACCCAGCCCGGCTTAGGATAGATTTGTTTAAATTCTTTGCTGGCAGTACTAACTATAGTTCCACTGTGATTAAAGATTATCGCCCGGGAACCGGTAGTCCCCTGATCCAGGGCCATGATATATTTTGCCAATTACAACACCTCCGACTATTACTCCGATATTTGTTTCATTTAAAATATAATAGCATATTTTTAAATTAAATAATAAATAAAACCTTTTAAAGTTACATGGTGACCAATCAAGCTATCTTCTCACCCTTATATTATCAATTCTTTTATCTTTTATCACCTTAACTCCAAAACTTTGGCTCCCTCAGCAGGTGGAGTTATATATATATCCGGAATGATACCGGTAATTTTTTTATATTCATTCTTAATCTTCTTCTTAAAAGCATCAAGATAATTTTTTTCTATTAAGTTTACAGTACAACCACCAAATCCGGCACCAGTCATTCTG
>JBAUBA010000258.1:0-2090 GCA_049676265.1 Atribacterota bacterium | reverse complement strand
CTGGTTTTTGAACAGCTCTTTTACTATTAGTTAATTGGAAAAATCCTCCGGATTCACCAAAAGCTAACACTTTAAAACCAGTCTTTGCTTCAATATCTTTAGCAAGTTCATTGCCAAAAGGTCCATCATATACTTCATAAGCCACACTATAATCGGTAATAGAGAAAGGAATATTTACTATAGAAAATAGGGGGTAAAAAATGGACATTCCTCCACCTGAGGCAATATAACTTTGGGTTACGCCGGTTTGTACCTGTTCCATACTTTCGCGTTCATTTCCCAAAACACCGTTCGGGTAAATTTCAACCACTATTTCATTATTGGTTCCGCTTTCAACCATGGATTTAAAAACCTGGGCCATAGCTGCAGTAGCAATTTCTTTGGGTTGTTGAGGATTTAAATGACTTAACTTTAAAACTTTCGTGTCGGCTGCCCAACTAATTCCGGAAAATATTACCATTGTCATAACTACAATTAGAAAAAAAGTAACTTTATTTTTCATTTTTAATCTCTCCTTTTTTTGTATTTTTTATCACTTAGAAAACAAATTCTCCTTACTTTATTCTTATCACCTCCCCGTTAATTCAATTTTTACTAAATTGCACTTCTATACTCGGAACAGTAAATAGATTTTTTAAATCACTATTAGGTATATCATATATATATTATTCTACATAAATTTTTTATTTCCTTCTTTTTTTAAAAATAAAAAAAATTATTATCATTACTGATTCTAAGGTGATTTTTTATTACCATCTATTCTTATAACTATCTCCATTTTCTATTTTCATAAACAATTATTAAATGTCTTTATTTGCTGTCCCAGAGAATCGGGATCGGTAAAAAGGATAGAGTTGATACCGATTTCTTGAGCAGAAATGATATTTTCTTCCATATCATCCACAAAGACTGTGTTTTCGGGTTTAATCCCCTCCTTATTTAAAATATGCCAGTAAAAATCCGGGTCAGGTTTAGATATACCCATTAAAGTAGAGGCATAAACCTCATCGAAGATTTCATAACTACCTTTATTTAAAAGGTAATAATAATGCGAGTCAATAGTGTTAGTACCGCAAACAACCCTTGAATTATTTTTAAGCCATTCTATTATTTTTATTGTTCCCTGAATTATCCCCGGATTGAAAAATTTTCCAAATAATTCTTCTTCTACTTTCTTACCATATCTTAAAGAAAATCTAACCCAAAATTCATTACTGTTAATTTTTCCGTCCAAAAGTTCTCTAAAATTTTCACCGGAATAAATAAAAAAATCTTCTTCGGTAATTCCCAGATAATCGCTTATAACGGGGATATCATTAAAATCACAACACAGGACGCCCCCCATATCAAAAATATAAAGCTTCTTCATAATTATCTTAATTATCCTTTCCTTGATGAATATAGGGCTGCACCGCCCAGAAAATACTTAGATAGTTTAAAAAATACAATCAATATCGGAATACTCGCCATAGCCGCGACTGCCATCATTGCCCCCTCATCAGTATGTTTTTCAGCCATAAATTTAACAATATATAAAGGTATGGTCTTCATCTCTTCACTCTGCACCACCAGCAATGGCCAAAGCAGATTATCCCACTGAGCTTTAAAGGTTAGGATTGCTAAAGTTGCTATAGCTGGAATACTATTCGGTAAAATAATTGTTCTGAAAATCATCAGTTCACTTGCTCCGTCTATTCTGGCTGCATCCAATATTTCATCAGGAAAAGTAATGAAATATTGTCTCATTAAAAACACGCCAAATGCATTTACCAGAAAGGGGGCTATTAATCCGGCATAAGAATCCTGAAGTCCCAGTTTAGTAGTGACCAGATAAAGGGGAATCATTATGGCTTCAAAAGGTATCATCATGGTTGCCATAATTAACATAAAGACCAAATTTCTACCTTTGAAATAATATTTAGCCAAACCAAATCCGGCCAGAGCTGAGAAAATTACTGTAGTGGCAGATACCACTGAAGCTACTATTAAGGAGTTTAAAATATTTCTGATATAGATAAAGCTTCCGTCATTACCTCTTATTCCCTGCCAATAATTCTGCAAGTAGAACCCTTTCGGGATCCAACGGTAAG
>JBAUBA010000257.1:0-5962 GCA_049676265.1 Atribacterota bacterium | reverse complement strand
AGATAATGAAGCCTGGAATTTTCAAACATCTTTACTTTAATGTTCCCTTCCATGACATTAGATTCATAGATACCTCTTGTATCTAACATCGTGCAAGAGAAGAAGAATTTAGTAACTTTTATATTTGATAACATTTTTTCTGCGAGTGGCCCAATCGTTGAGAAGTAGCCATGTCTTATGTTGCCTCCAACGAGAACCAAATCTATTTTATAAATACTCATTAATTCAACAGCCATGTATATATTATTGGTGATAATATGCAGGTTATGAGAGGAGAGGGCTAATGTACGAGCAAACTCGTAGCAAGTTGTGCTGGTATCTAAAAAAATCGTATCTCCTGATTGCACAAATCTTTTAGCTAACTCTGCTATCATTCTTTTTTGTTCGCGATTGGTATTCAGTCTTTCATAAAATCTTTTATCGTAATCCCGAGCTATTTTAATAGTGCTGTACTCTTTTGTTATAGATTTTTGGTCTGCTAATTTTTTAAGATCTCTCCTGATGGTAACCAGAGAGACACTCATTTTTTCAGCAAGTTCTACCGGAGAGATAAAATTACTATTTTGGATTAAATCTAACATTTTTTCAAGTCGTTCTGCTTTGCTCATATACTATTTCCACCTGTTTATTTATAATATTGTATCGGTTTTAACTGGTTAGTATTATATTATATGATAAAAATAAAGTCAATATATGAAAATATCTTGATAACATATCTTGACAAAAAGATAAAAAATAGATAAAATATTATCAAGTAGTTTTCATTTTATCTAAAAAAGGAGGAAAATAAAATGAAAAAACAAAAATTGATACTGATGATACTTTTAGTCGCAATTCTTATGGCATCTGTGGTTTCTTTTTCAGCAGCAGAGGCAAAGCTCTATATCCCCGTAATTTCAAAGGGTTTCCAACACCAATTCTGGCTGGCAGTTAAGGATGGGGCTGAACAAGCCGCCAAAGATTTAGATGTGACCATTACCTTTGAAGGACCCGAGAACGAGTCGATGGTTGATAAACAGATGGATATGTTGCAGGTCGCTATTGACAAGAATCCTGCCGCGATTTGCTTTGCCGCCGTTGACTCAAAAGCTGCCATTCCTCTGCTTCAGCAGGCAAAAGAAAAGGGTATCCCCGTGATTGGTTTTGACTCCGGCGTTGACAGCGACATTCCACTGAGTACAGCGGCCACCGATAATGTTGCCGCCGCCGCATTGGCAGCCGATAAAATGGTAGAACTGATTGGTGGAGCCGGCCAAGTGGCAATTATTGCACATGACCAGACCAGCCGCACCGGCATTGATCGTGTCAAGGGCTTTACTGACAGAGTTGCCGAAAAATATCCGAACGTCACCATTGTGGCCACTCAGTATGGCGGTGGAGATCAATTGAGATCAACTGACCTGGCCAAAGCTATCATTCAGGGCAACCCTGAATTAAAGGGTTTCTTTGGTGCCAACGAGGGCTCGATCATTGGTGTCATGAATGCCGTGCAAGAATTTGGAATGAAGGGCAAGCTTGTGGTTATCGGTTATGACTCCGGCCAACAACAGATGGAAGCCATCCGATCTGGCCTTCTAGCCGGCGCAATCACCCAGGACCCCATCGGTATTGGTTACAAGGCTGTTGAGGCAGCGGTAAAAGCTGTTAAAGGTGAAACACTGCCTTTGTTCATCGACACCGGTTTCCACTGGTATGACGCTACCAACATTGATGACCCGGTAATTGCAGCGCTGCTCTATAAATAGAAACACCTTAGAATAAACGAATAAACTAAAATATTATAATAATAATGAGAGGCTGTCCAAAAAGATATGAGCAGCCTCTCATTATATAAATAGTTATTGATCTGTTTATCAATAAAATTAATCTTTTATTTTTGTGGACTTATATGCTCAAAATGAAATCTTTGGCGGTGAGGATGGCCTATGGATGATGTCCTGCTCTTGATGGAGGGAATTGATAAATCTTTTCCCGGGGTAGATGCCCTTAAAAAATGCCGGTTTGAATTAAAGGTCGGAGAAGTGCATGCCCTGGTCGGGGAAAATGGTGCCGGAAAATCCACTTTGATGAAGGTGGTTGCTGGCGTATACTCAAAAGACGCCGGGCGGATTTTTTATAAAGGCAAGGAAGTACATATTCCCAACCCCCGGGCAGCACAGCGTCTGGGGATTAGTATGGTTCACCAGGAACTTAACCTGATGCGCCACCTGACCGCGGCTCAAAATATTTTTATCGGCCGCGAACCGGTTCGGGGAGCGCGGATCCTACTGGATGAAAATGCCCTGAACGATAAGGCTCAGGAAATCATCGATATGCTGCATCTGAAGCTGAATCCTCGCACCAAGGTTGCGGATATGAGTGTTGCCAAGCAGCAAATGGTTGAAATTGCCAAAGCCCTCTCTTTTGATTCCGATGTGCTGATTCTGGACGAACCTACGGCAGCATTAGCTCAGGTGGAAATTGTAGAGCTGTTCCGTATCATTCGCCAGCTTCGTGATAAGGGTGTGGGAATTATCTATATCTCTCATCGGCTGGAAGAACTCCAACAGATTTCTGACCGCATTACGGTGATGCGTGATGGTTTGTATGTGGATACGGTTCCAACACAAGGGGTCGAAATTGACCACATCATCAAAATGATGGTGGGCCGCGTCATTTATGAATCTTCACCTGAAATTCCCGAGAATCCCAGCCAGGAAATAGTCTTGGAAGTAAAAAACCTCAACCGGGGAAACGAGATTAGAAATGTCAGTTTCAATTTAAAACGGGGTGAAATATTGGGTTTTGCCGGTTTGGTAGGCGCCGGACGTACGGAGGTAGCGCGCGCTGTATTTGGAGCGGACTCTTTCGATTCAGGGGAGATTATTGTGAAGGGCAAGAAGGTCAAAATCAAAGGCCCGAGCGATGCCGTGAGCCATGATATTGGTTACCTGTCTGAAGACCGGAAGCAATATGGATTGTGCCTGGGGCTGGATGTAGAAACCAATATAGCGCTGGTCATCATTAGCAAACTAACCGGTTTTTTGGGGTGGATAAAAAATATAAAAGTTCGCGAAATTGTAAAAGGCATCGTTGACAAGTTATCCATAAAAACCCCCAGCCTGAGTCAGAAAGTCAAGAATCTTTCAGGCGGCAACCAACAGAAATTGGTAGTTGGCAAATGGCTGGCCAAAGATACCGGTATTCTATTATTCGATGAACCTACCCGCGGCATTGATGTGGGGGCAAAGAGCGAGATTTATCATTTATTGAATAACCTGGCTCATAAAGGCAAATCAATTATTATGATTTCTTCGGAGCTTCCGGAAATTCTACGTATGAGCCATCGGGTCGTGGTGATGTGTGAAGGCCGGGTTACCGGTGAACTGGACTATGGAGAAGCAACCCAAGAAAGCATCATGCAATTAGCGACCCTTCGAAATAATGGCAATGTATCAAATAACTAGGAGAATAGGATAAATATGCTTATAAAAACTGAAACTATCACTCGAGAGAAAAAATCACGGTCAGATACCGTACAGAGATTAATGGCTTTCGGGGCTTTAATGATTATTTTTATTGGTTTCTCTTTAGCATCCCCTTACTTTTTCACCTTCCGGAATGTGATCGGAATACTCATTTCCACGGCTGTTAACGGCCTTCTGGCTATCGGGGTGACTTTTATTATCATTACCGGTGGCATTGATTTATCAGTGGGTACGGTCATGACACTGTCGGCGGTTATGACCGGTGTATTTATCACTTATTGGAATCTGCCCGTTCCCTTAGGAGTCATGGCAGGCATATTGACCGGGAGTACGGCTGGTTTTTTCAATGGCGTTATGGTCTCTAAATTCAAATTACCGCCATTTGTTGCCACACTTGGCATGTTGAACGTGGCCAGAGGATTTTCGCTGGTCATTTCTAAACTCAGCCCCATTTATTTTGACCTGGATAAGTCAGTCAGCAGTATTGCCATGGGTTCAATCCTGGGTAAAATCATTCCCGGGTTTGAAATTCCCAATGCCGTGCTGATCATGTTCGGCGCCGCGATTATTGCCAGCCTGATACTTTCCAAGACCATATTAGGACGGTACACTTATGCCATCGGCAGCAATGAAAAAGCAGTCCAGCTATCCGGGGTTAATATTGTTTTCTGGAAAACAGCCATTTATACCGTCGGCGGGATTTTTATCGGTATTGCCGGTGTGATCATCGCTGCCCGACTGAATTCTGCCCAACCCTCGCTGGGACTAGGCTACGAACTGGAGGCAATTGCCGCGGCTGTCATCGGCGGCACTTCCTTAAGCGGTGGAGAAGGAACGATACTGGGCACCATCATCGGAGCGTTTATTATCAGTACGCTCACCAACGGCCTGCGTATCCTGTCCGTACCGCAAGAGTGGCAGATCGTTATCACCGGATTCATCATTATTTTTGCGGTGTATCTGGATATTCTCCGCCGTGGAAAACAATCATAAGCTCACCAACATCGAAATAAATTCCTCAACATCCTTATGAATACTATGATAAACATCTTTAACAAAATCTCTCTAATAATTAAAACTATTTTTGGCGGGGACAGTGGCCTAAAACTTTTCTTCCAAAAAAGAAGGACTTTTAAAACTTAACAATCATGGGGGACATTCTTCTTTTGTAATCCCGCACTTATGTTTGACGAAAAGTAAAGTGCGTCCCCTTTATATAATGATTTTTCAAAAAAAGAAGGACTTTTTAAATTAATGTCGAATATATAAAATAGTATTAAATAGGAAACTCACACCAGATTGCTTTTCATTTTTTATATATAAGCAAAATGGGGGACAGACTTCTTTTGTCATCCCGCATTTAATGCCAGGCAAAAAGTAAAGCTTGACCCCTAAGATTATTCGACCCAATAGAAAAAAACTTGCATCTTGATTTTATAAAAGGAGGTGATTTTTATAAATTTAGCGATAATCTTGTATTTATATTTACTAACTAGAATGTCTATGAGGAATACATTAATAAGATCATTGTGATTTGTTCAAGGAAGAAAATAAAAAATGTCTTAAAATAATTTCTATTAGGAGGTTTTAATTATGAAAAGGTATTTATTATCGCAATCAGTCAAAAAAATCTTACTATGGTCACTCGTATTGGTTTTTTTATTAGCTTTTGTTGCAATGGTGAGTGCTGAGAAGGTTGAGATTATTTACTGGCAGTATTTTTATGAGACCAAAAAAGACACCATCGATGTGCTCATTGATCTCTTCGAAAAAGAAAATCCTGATATTATGGTTAATCAGGTCACTTTTCCTTATGAAGATTATAATGTCAAGGTTGCAGCATCAGTACCTGCCGGGGTAGGACCTAATGTAGTTAATCTTTATTATGGTTGGCTGCCTCTATATATTAATGCAGATTACTTGCAAGCCTTACCTGAGGATGCTTTTAATCCTGAGATGATTGAAAAAGATTTTTTCCCATTGGTTTCTGCAGCCAAAGTTGATGGTAAATATTATGCCTTACCAACCGCTGTAAGATCTCTTGCTTTGATCTGGAATAAGGATTTATTTAAAAAGGCTGGTTTAGATCCGGAAATTCCTCCCCAAACTCTGGATGAATTGGTAGAATATGCACAAAAATTAACCATATATGATAAAGCCGGCAATTTAGTAGAGGAAGGTTTAACGGCTGAGTTAAGGGGTCAATTGCATCATTGGGTAAGAGAGATATTAATTCGTCAGTTTGGTGGTAAACCGTATTCTGATGATAATCGTAAGGTGACCTATAATGATCAGAGCGGTTATGATGCCTTGACATTCATTACAGATTTAACAGAGAAATATAAAGTCGGTCAACCAGGTTTTTTAACCGATGATGTTACTGCCTTTAAAGCAGGGAAAGCGGCAATGACCATTGATGGGTCTTTCAGAATTGGTACACTTGATAAGTTGGAAAACCTTAATTATGGTATCGCTGAGGTCCCTTCGCATCATGG
>JBAUBA010000256.1:0-5998 GCA_049676265.1 Atribacterota bacterium | reverse complement strand
ATATTTAGTCATTGCTGAGGTTAAGGTTGTTTTACCATGGTCTACATGACCGATAGTACCCACATTAACGTGGGGTTTAGTTCTTACAAATTTCTCTTTTGCCATTTGGTTTTTCCTCCTTAAATATAAAAAAAACAACATTTTTATGAATGTTTATTTGATTCCATATTTATTCGATTTAACTGGAGCCCACGACCAGAATTGAACTGGTGACCTCATCCTTACCAAGGATGCGCTCTTCCAACTGAGCTACGCGGGCGTAATAACTAAAGTGGTGGGGAGGGAAGGATTCGAACCTTCGAAGGCGTTCAGCCAGCGGATCTACAGTCCGCTCCATTTAACCACTTTGGTACCTCCCCATTATTTTCGTATATAGTATATCGTATATCGTATTTCGCCAGAAAAACAAAATACAAATATTTAAATCTCCAAATCACTTAATCCCTAATTGCAACCGCTATCTTACTATATACTAATCCGGCTTCTTGTTTCTATTTTCTTCACGCGATACTCGATACGCAATACGCGATACTATTCTCTTATCTTGGAGCCGATGATCCGGTTCGAACGGATGACCTGCTGATTACAAATCAGCTGCTCTGCCAACTGAGCTACATCGGCAATTTTACACATTATAATTATTTTTTATAACTAAGTCAATCTTTTTAAAAACATCTTTTTAAAAATTATTTCGTAATTAATTCTAACTTCCTTTTTATCCTTTGTAAAGCATTATCTATAGATTTTACATGCCTTCCTAAATCAACTGCAATTTCTTGATAAGATTTAGCATCTAAATAAGATTCCAGAACATCTCTTTCTAAGTCTGATAATATTCTTTTGATTCTCACTTTAAGATTATTTAATTTTTCACCGTTTAAAAATAAATCCTGAGGATCATTAATGCTCATATTATCTACGATATCCAATAAAGTTCTGTCAGAATCCTCATTATAAATTGGTCTATTAAGAGACGTGTATGAATTTAAAGGTATATGTTTTTGTCGAGTAGCACCTTTTATAGCTGTAATAATCTGCCGAGTAATACATAACTCAGCAAATGCTTTAAAAGAGGAAAGTTTTTTAAATTGATAATTTCTTACTGCTTTATAAAGTCCAATCATTCCTTCCTGAATAATATCTTCCGTATCAGCACCGATTAAGAAATAAGAGCGGGCCTTTATTTTTACTAATTTTTTATATCTATTAATCAAACATTCTTCTGCTAACAAATTTCCTTGGCCAGCTAAGTAAATGAGCTCTTCATCATCACAATTCCGGCAATTAACAGAACTTTTTTCCCCTTCTTTTAGCCTCATTGGTTATTCCTCCTTAGAAATCTTATATAGCGTATTTTACTGCCCGTATCTCGTATGTCGTATATCGCATTTCATATAGGACTAGTTAGTTGGTTAGTTAAATTAGTCATTAGTGAATGGTATCAGAGCGTAAAGTTTAAAGCTAAAAACGCAAAACCAAAAATTAAAACTAAAGAAAAAGTTTTGAATTTTGAATTATGTTTTTTCACTTTTCGTTTTAAGTTTTTAGTTTAATACTGACGCAATACACTCCTGCTTTTTTTCAAACTTGAAACTTGTAACCAGTAACTTGTCACTAATTACTCATTACTTATTACTATATTTCTATACGCTATACGCTAAACGCTGTACGCTATTTTACCCTCTTCCACCTTACTCCCTCAGAGGTATCTTCGAGAAGTATTCCTTTTTCCTTCAATTTATCTCTAATTTGATCCGATTCAACCCAATCCCTCTTTTTTCTCGCCTCTTTTCTCTCATCAATTAATTTCTTGATTTCTTGCTCGAAGCTTTCTTCCTGATCAAAATCTTTCAAAATCCCCAATATTTCACCGGCTAATTCATAATAAGATTCAAGAATTTTTTCTAGCACTTCTTTATTTTTTGTGCCTGAAGAACTCAGGTAGATATTTACCTCTCTGGCAAAACCAAATAACCGGCTTAGGGCAACAGGGGTATTAAAATCATCATCCATAGCTTCTATAAATTTCTGTTTGTTCTCTCTTCTTTTTTCTAAGATAAGCTTATCATTTTTATCTTTTGATTTTTTAAATTTACCCAGTTTTAATAAATGCTTTACGTTAATAATTGTATTATTTAGTCTCTGTAAACTACTCTCTGCTTGTTGAAGCTGCTTTTCGCTAAAATTAAGGGGGCTCCTATAATGAGCCGAAAGGATGAAATACCGAATTATTTCTCCTTTGTACTTCTGGCTAATATCTCTTACCTTCATTATGTTTCCTAAAGATTTAGACATTTTTTGATTGTTTAAACAAAGGTAACCATTGTGCATCCAGTATCTTACAAACTGTTGGTTAGTACAAGCTTCACTTTGGGCAATTTCATTTTCATGATGGGGGAAGATTAAATCTGAACCCCCAGCATGTATATCAAAACTTTTTCCCAAATATTTCATCGACATAGCTGAACATTCAATATGCCAACCGGGTCTTCCCTTCCCCCAGGGACTCTCCCATGAGGGTTCTCCTTCCTTCGCTCTTTTCCATAAGGCAAAATCTATGGGTTCCTTCTTTCTTTCATCTACTTCTACTCGAACTCCTTCTTTTAGTTCTTCGATATTTTGACCAGAAAGTTTTCCGTAACCTTTAAATTTAGATACATTAAAAAATACATCACCGTCTATTTTGTAAGCATATCCTTTTTCTTCTAATTCTTTTACCAGTTCTATTATTTCCTTGATATGTTCTGTTGCTCGAGGATGAATATCTGCTCTTTCTATATTAAGTGAATCAGCATCAATAAAATACTCTTGAATAAATTTTTCCGCTAATTCCGAAACTGTAGTCTTTAATTCTTTTGCTTTATTTATAATTTTATCATCTATATCAGTCAAATTTTGTATGTATTTTACCCTATAACCCTTAAATTTTAGAAATCTTTTAACTACTTCAAATATTATAAAAGGTCGAGCATTCCCTATATGAATGTAATTGTAAACTGTAGGTCCACAAACATACATGCTGACTTCGCCTTTTTTAAGAGGAACAAACTCCTCTTTTTTCCTTGTTAAAGTATTATATATCTTTAAAGACATTTCTTTCTTCCCTCTCAAATTTTGTACTATTAACCAATTGCCCAATTTACCAATTTACCAATTAAATTAGTCGTTAGTATTAAATGCAAGTTTTCAGTTATTGGTTATCAGTTTTTATAATCATGAGTTTACTAGGTTTTCAATTTTTTATTCTGAATTCTATCTTCTGACTTCTATTCTCTTTACGAGATACGCTTCACGAGATACTAGATACGAATTTGGCTCCTACCTCTTTTTTCCAAACTTGAAACTCGTAACTTGTAACCCTTAACATGTTGCCCATCAATCATCACTGTTTTTCTCTGCACTCTACGCTCTACGCTCCACGCTATCCTTCATTTTCTCGAAGACAACCTAACTACATTTTTAAATTCATTAGATTTTCTATCCCTTACACTTTTTACCCTACCAAAAATCATCCTACCGGCAGGAGTTTGCAAAATACTGGTCACTAAAACATTCACCCTTTTCCCAATATATTTGTGTCCGTCTTCCACTACTATCATGGTACCGTCATCAAGATAAGCAATCCCCTGCTCCGGTTCTTTGCCTTCCTTTATTATTTGGGTATTCATTTCCTCGCCAGGTAAGATAACCGCCTTTAGAGCATTAGATAAATCATTGATATTCAAAACAGGAATACCCTCAAGCTGTGCAACTTTATTCAAATTATAATCGTTGGTTATTACTTTGGCTTTAATTTCTTTAGCAAGTCTAATTATCTTGGCATCAACCTCTTTGGGTTCATTGTAATCTTTGCCAACAATTCTCACCTTATTCTTTCTGATTTTAGTCATTTTATTAAGTATATCTAAACCTCGGCGCCCTCGGTTCCTTTTTAAAGAATCTGAAGAGTCGGCAATATGCTGGAGCTCAGACAAAACAAAACGAGGAATTATAAGTTCACCCTCTAAAAATTCTGTTTGGCAAATGTCTAAAATGCGACCATCAATAATTACACTTGTATCTAAGATCTTGGGATGGACAAAATGCTTACTATTTTCTTTTCTTCTTACTTTATTAATATTTCTAAAATACCCAAAAAAATTGAATATTTCATCTTTTTTATTAATTCCTATATTTATTCCTAAAGCTCCTAGTATTATGCTTAATACAATAGGAAGATAAGAACCAATAATGGGAATAAATGAGAGTGAGTAGGCTAACAAATTTGCAATAATAAGACCAATAATTAATCCAATAGTGGCAGCAGCAAAGTTTTGAGTGGGTATTTTTTGTAAATAGCAAATAATTTCTGAAAATAAACATTGGATTTTGGTATTAAATAAAAGGGAGAACAAAAAACCAACTGTTCCTCCTACGGCTATTGCTAAGATCTTGAATAAAACATCATAATAAATATATAAGTCAGGAATAAAATAGAATACATTATATGCCTCATAGCCTATTACTGCGCCAACAATAATAAATATGATTTTTAAAATTCTTTTCGCCGGCATAGTTATTTCCTCCTTCTTTGCGCTATTTTATTTATAAAAAGTATAGAAATATCACCTCCTTTTTTAATATTTCGCATTTTATAAATAATATCTTAAATTATTTTTAATTTGATACTCATAACTCTAATAAACTTATTTGCCCAAATACTAAATCTTCAAGCTTTTAAGTTATTCCTTTAATTCTCTGAAAACCAAATAAATTATAGCATGCTCCCTTATTTCTGTCAAAATAAGAATTTACTTCGTATTGCGTATTGCGTATCGAGTATCGCGTGAAGAAAAAACTATAGAAAAATAGATAAAAAACAAAAATAATAAATATTCTTTTCTTTTTCCTGCTACCCCACTAAAGTTTACACTAACATTATTTGAATTGCCTAAATAATAATTATTAACCATAGATAAATAGACAGATGAAACGCCTGTACTGCTTTGGGTACAATACATCGTACCCATACTTCTTAATTCTGGTTTTCTTCACGCGCTACTCGATACGCAATACGCTATACGAATATATCCCTTGACAAAGAGCTTAACCTGTAAGTATAATTAAATAAAGCTGAAATTGATAATTTTAGTAATTTCATTAAAACTATCTCGGTATTTCTCTAAATAGCAAAATGCTTTCACGGGGGTACTAATTATGAATAAAGAAAATGGAAATGTTACTTTTCAAAAAAGTGTCGACCAATTTTTAATCCAGCATCGAAGTATCCTTGACCTTATGACTAAATATCAAGAATCTAATGCCCGAGTAAACCGTGCAATTGCTAAAGCGGTTACCCAATGCGGTTGTATAAAAATTAAAGCAAAGAAACAAATCATTCCTTCTAATACAAAATTAACGGAAATCTATAAATTTATGGATACCCATATAGAAGGTTCATTGTGTGATAGTTGTAAAGAAATTATCGAAACAGAATTAGGTTCCAGTCTTTTTTACGCCACCGCAATATGTAACGTACTAAATTTAGATTTTGATGAAATAATTAAAAAAGAAGAAGAAAGAATATCAACTTTAGGGATTTATAATCTTACATAATTGGTTAACCAATTATGTATTTAACCGATTGCCTAATTTACCGATTCACCAATTAATTAATTGACCGATTAGATGGGTCTACCAATCTACCAGTCACCCGGTCTACTTAGATGTTAATATTTTATCTGTTCTTTTCTCTTCTTCACGCTACCCGCTGTACGCTCCACGCTATTTCCGATATACGACATACTATATACTATATAGTAATTTGGCTTCTATTTTCTTAACGCGATACTCGATAGGCAATACGCGATACTAATTTAGTTAAGGACAAGATCTATAGCTTCTTGAACAGTCTTTACTCCTATAATCTCTAAACCCTTTTTTGATGAAAAATTGCTTAAATTCTTTAAATTACTTTTTGGAATAATACATCTTTTAAAGCCCATTTTAGATACTTCCT
>JBAUBA010000255.1:0-3462 GCA_049676265.1 Atribacterota bacterium | reverse complement strand
TTGCCCTAATGCCAAATTCCTTAATATAAGGTTGGCCTTCTGCGGTCTTCACATCGTGAAAAACTACTTTTACCTGACCTTTGTATTCTTCTTCAATTTCTTTCATAATTGGCTGCATCTTATCGCAAGGGATACAGCCAACTGACCCAAGTTCTACAAAAGTTACTTTTATCTCACCGTTTGTTGTATCTTCTTGAGTTAAAGTAGCTTCGGTGTTATTAGATACTTTTTTAAAACCAAAGACGATAGCTAAAAGTACTAAAAAAATTATAATATAAATATATTTTTTCTTATTTTGCATTAATTTATCTCCTTCTTATTTTTTCTCATTCCCATAAAGAGAGGAATCCATATTTCTTTTTATATTATTTAATATTACTAAAAAGAAGGCTTTTTAATACAAGTACATACATCTGGCTCTTCTACAACTTCTTCCTTCTCTTTTTTTTCTTTCTTTGGGATTTCTTTCTTCTCACTTGCTAAAAAGTAGCTCATATATTGAAACATTAGGGTTTGTTGATTGGAGATAATGCCCGGGTATACCCTTTTAACAACTAAGTTATTATCTAAAAAGATAGCAGTTGGTAAAGTGTCAATATTATATAGTTCGCTTACTTTTTTCTGACTGTCTAATATAATCGGGAAGGGTATTTTATTATCAGATAAATATACCTTCATCAATTCGATATCTTTTTCTTGTAATTTTTCTTGTGTATTTACGAAGAATACTTCATATTTTTCCTGAATAATATAGTCTTCGAAATATTCTACTAATTTTTTTACACCTGTAAGAGAATCGTAATTATCCTGGGAATAAAAGTAAAGGATAAGAAGTTTTTGTTTTTCTCTTTGATCTCTTAGATTAAAATTTTCTCCTTCTATTGTTTTAAGACTAAAAGTAGGCGCAGGAAAACCTGTTTTTAAAGTTGAGGAAAAACCGATTGAGTAAAAAGAAATTAAAAATATAATTGTTAGAATCATAATAAAGTAATATCTTTTTTTATTTTTAAAGCAAGTCATAAAAATCATTTCCTTTCATTTGTAATATATTTTTTTATGAAACAAGAACACTAAAACTTTTTGTTATTGATTGATAACTCTTTGACGATTTTTAATAACCTCCTTGTATTGACAACAGTTATATTCTATTTGGATGGTAGTGTGATTTATTCCAAATTCATTAGTTAATATTGAATTTATATCACTCCGCATTTTTTCAACTTTGCTTAAATTTATATCTTGTTTAATATCTACATGGCCTTCAAAAAGAAATTCCTTATCATTTATTTGCCATAAATGAACATGGTGTAAATTATCTACTTCCGGAATTTTTTCTACTATTTCTTTGATCTTTAAAATATCAATATGAGCAGGTGTTTTTTCCATTAAAATGTTTACACTTTGTTTTAAAATATCAAACCCTTCTTTTAAAACATAAGCACCTATGGCAAAAGTCAAAATAGGGTCGACTATGGTTATATTAAAATAATATATTAATATTCCACCTATGATTACTCCTAAAGAAGAAAGAGAATCTGAAAATAAGTGTATATAAGCAGACCTGATATTAATATTATCTTTTGAGCCAGGCTTTAATAGGAATACAGAAATTACATTTGCAGCCAGCCCAACAAGAGCTACAGTAATCATAATTTTGCTTTCTATATTTTGAGGGTGTTGTATCCTTAAGTAGGCTTCTTTAAATAGGAAAAAAGATATTATTATAAGAAAAGAAGAATTAAATAGGGCAGCTAAAATTTCTGCTCTTTTGTAACCAAAGGTATTTTTTAAAGTATTTTCTCTCTTGCTTAATCTTAAGGCAATAAAACTGATAATTACGGATATTCCATCACTAAAATTATGAAGCGAATCTGATAAAAGGGAAAGACTTCCAGATAATAAACCACCTATTAACTCTACCAAAGTAATTATAAAATTTAATACCATAATGATTATTAAATTTTCTTCTTTAAAATGGTTATGTGTATGGTTATGACTCATTACACTTCCTCAATGTTTTTTAGCTTGTCACAGTTTAATTTTATAACTTATTAAAATTATAATTTATTTCTATCTAGCAAAAGTATATCCCAAATATTTATCACCTTTAGTACCATTATTTTTTTTCTTTAATCCAATCAGTAATTTCTTGTTTGCCGGGTATTTTGCCCGCCACCTTTACATTTCCATCAATGACTAAAGCTGGGGTAATCATAACCCCGTAATTGATAATTTTGTTAATATCCGTTACTTCAATAATTTCAGCTGAAACACCAAGTTCATTAACTACCTCTTTAGTTAGTTCTTTCGTTTTTTTGCACTTCGGACAACCAGTTCCTAAAATTTCAATTTTCATACTAAATCCCTCCTTTCATCTTTATTTTATATATATTTTTAAAAAATATTGCCAAAAAGCATTCCGCTAAATGTTGCCATAATTACTACCAAAAAGATAAATACTAAAGTTTTTTTAGTTCCTATAATGCTTCTGATAACTAACATATTTGGTAGGCTTAAGGCTGGACCAGCCAGCAAAAGAGCTAGGGCCGGGCCTTTCCCCATACCTGCCCCCAACAATCCTTGTAAGATAGGAATCTCAGTAAGTGTAGCAAAATACATTAAAGCTCCAACTACCGAGGCAAATAAATTCGACCATATGCTATTTCCCCCAACTAAATTTTCGATCCATATTTTTGGAATTAATGCTTCGCTGCCTGGCCTGCCTAACAAAAAACCAGCTACCAAAACCCCTCCTAACAAAAGAGGCAATATTTGTATGGCAAAACCCCAACTCGATTTTACCCATTGAATTCGTTCTTCCTTTTTAAACCACTTAATAACTATCCAGGAAAAAATAATTAAAAGAATACCGGTGATAAACCACTTAAAATTATAAATTGTTTGCCAAATTTTAATTGATTCATCTTTTCCCCAATTAGCAAAAATTAATATCCCTATCATAATTGCAAAATAAAATGTTGTCTGCCATAAAGGTCTATCCTCTTGCTCCACTTTCCCTATAGTTAAATTTTTATTGGCATTTAGGTTTTTCTTTTTCTCATCCTCAATAAAAATAAAATGCATAGATAGTCCGATAATTACGGAAAAAATAATAGCACCAATGGCACGGGCTAAGCCTAACTCAAAACCTAAAACACGGGCAGTTAAGATAATTGCCAATACATTAATGGCCGGTCCGGAATAAAGAAAGGCAGTTGCTGGTCCTATTCCTGCACCGCGTTTATAAATTCCGGCGAAAAGCGGTAAAACCGTACAGGAACAAACTGCCAAGATTGTGCCAGAAACAGAGGCGACAGTATAACTTAAAAATTTATTTGCACCTGCTCCAAAGTATTTTATTACATTTTCTTGACTAATAAAATTAGCAATTGCCCCGGCAATAAAAAAAGCGGGAATCAAACACAATAATACGTGTTGGCGGGCATAATCCTGTGCCATTAA
>JBAUBA010000254.1:0-3328 GCA_049676265.1 Atribacterota bacterium | reverse complement strand
GATTATTTACCATTAGAACAAACTATTGAAATATTTAAATTAATTAAAGATGATGAGAAAATTGCGGAATTGCTTTCAGAATTAAATTCAGAATTACAAGCAAAGATTATGGATGCTCTGGGCAAAGAAAAAGCTTCTGATATCTTAGAAGAAATGGATACTGATGAAGCAGCTGATTTTTTAGGGGAGATAACTCCTGAGGAATCCCGAGAATTATTAGATTTGATGCCTAAAGAAGAGGCAGAAGAGATCGAGGAACTATTAAAGTATAAAGAGAATACTGCCGGAAGCATAATGAACAACGAGTTTGTTGCTCTTCCTGAAGACCTTACTGCTGAGGAAGCAATAAACAAAATAAGAGAACTTAGCCCGGAAGCAGAGATGATTTACTATATTTATATTTTAGATAAAAGAGAGAAACTCATTGGAGTTATTTCTTTGCGAGATTTAATCATGACTAATCCCAAGGCTAAAATATCAGAAATTGTGGAAGAGGACGTAGTCAGCGTTTTGGACACAGAGGACCAGGAAACAGCAGCCAGAATAATTGCTGATTACGATTTTTTAGCTATACCAGTTATTGATAGAAAAGGTACTTTACTGGGAATTATCACTGTAGATGATATTATCGATGTATTAGAAGAAGAGGTTACCGAGGATATGCATACGATGGTCGGTTCATCCGAGGTATATGAAGATAAACTTATAAAAGCAAGCCCCTTGACGAGAGCGAAGGCGCGATTTCCCTGGTTACTTGTGTGTATGGCGGGAGAAATACTTTCCGGTTCGGTTATAAAGCTTCATTCTGATACCTTGCAAACTGTAATGGCTATGGCTTTTTTTATTCCTATAATTATGGCTATGGGTGGTAATGTAGGTGCTCAATCTTCAACCATTACAGTTCGTGGATTAGCCACCGGCCAACTCAGGATAGATGAATTATGGCAGAATATTTGGACTGAAACCAAGGTCGGTTCTTTAATAGGAATAGTTGTTGGAATAATTATAGCTTTAGTAGCTCTGGTTTGGCAGGATGATTTTGTATTAGGATTGGTAATCGGACTATCGTTATGTTTAACTATGATAACTGCAGCTACTTTTGGTACTTTATTGCCATTGATTTTTACTAAGATTAAGATTGATCCGGCAATTTCCGCGGGTCCTTTTATCACTACTATAGTAGATGTAGGTAGTTTATTAATATATTTTAGCTTGGGTACCTTTTTATTTAAATGGTTCAGGGGATAGAAATTATTTAATTAAACATTATTTAAATAATGTGCTAAGATAGTAAAAAAGAATTTTTAAAAAATAAATGAAAAAGGGAGAAAATTGAGATGAGTGAAATATTTGATGTATACGCGAGAGAAATTTTAGATTCCAGGGGTAATCCCACTGTTGAAGTGGAGGTAGAACTGGAAAGCGGAGCTTTTGGTATAGCACAGGTTCCTTCAGGAGCCAGTACTGGAGTACACGAGGCTATTGAATTAAGAGATGATGACCCAAAGAGATATTTGGGTAAAGGTGTTCTTAAGGCGGTCGAGAATGTAAATGAGATTATTGCTCCTGAAATTATCGGATATGATGCCACAGATCAATTAACGATTGATAAACTATTAATTGAACTGGATGGAACTCCTAACAAAAATCGTTTAGGAGCCAACGCAATTTTAGGCGTATCTTTAGCTACCGCAAAAGCAGCAGCTGATTTTTTTGGCTTACCTTTGTATTCTTATATTGGAGGAGTTAATGCTAAAGAACTTCCTGTCCCTATGATGAACATATTAAATGGAGGGAAACATGCTGATAGTGGAGTGGATTTACAGGAATTTATGATTGCACCTGCCGGTGGAGCTAATTTTAAAGAAAGCCTACGAATGGGTGCTGAAACATTTCATACTTTAAAAAAAGTATTAAAAGAAAAAGGATATAATGTTTCGGTAGGAGACGAAGGTGGATTTGCTCCTAATTTAAAATCTAGCGAGGAAGCGATTCAGCTAATAGTAGAAGCAATCAAAAAAGCAGGATACGAACCAGGCAAAGATATTTTTATAGCTTTAGATCCTGCAGCTTCAGAATTATACCAGGATGGAAAATATGTGTTATCTCGAGAGGGAACAGTAAGAAGTTCTGATGAGATGATAGATTATTATGCTTCCTTAGTAAATAAATATCCTATAATTTCTATAGAGGATGGTCTGGCAGAAGATGATTGGGAAGGATGGCAAAAACTTACTCAAAAATTAGGTCACAAAATACAAATCGTAGGAGACGACCTCTATGTTACTGACAAAAAGAGACTTATCCGAGGGATTGAATTAAAAGCTTCTAATTCAATCTTGATAAAATTAAATCAAATTGGAACTTTAACCGAGACTTTAGATACTATCGAAACAGCAAAAAGAGCAGGTTTTACTTCAGTAATTTCTCACCGTTCCGGAGAAACAGAAGATACTACTATTGCGGATTTAGCTGTTGCAACTAATATTGGGCAGATTAAAACTGGTTCCCTTTGCAGAACAGAACGTATTGCAAAATATAATCAATTGATGCGTATCGAAGAACAATTAGGGGAGTCGTCAATTTACCGCGGAAAGGCAGTGTTCAATATAAGATAAAATGATATCTATTAGGTCAATATTTCATTCGAAAATAATTTGGGCCATAATTTTACTTTTGATATTGTATATAGTTTTTTTATTTTCAGATAAATACGCCCGAACATTACAATTAAAAGAAGATATTAAAATATTAGAATCAGAGATAGAAAAACTGAAATTAAAAAATAATAATCTATCAGAAGAGGTGGAATCATTAAAATCTGATAAATCTGTAGAAAAAATTGCCCGAGAGGAATTAGGCCTTACTAAACCTGATGAAATATTGATTAAAGGTATTGAAAAATGAAATTCGTATATCGTATATCGTATTTAGTATATAGTGAAGAGAACAATAAAAACTAATGATTAGTGTTTGATAAGTAACGAGTTTCGGGTTATAAGTACAAGTTAATTAAATTGACTGGTAGACCGGAAGACCGGGTGACTGGTAGATTGACTAACTAATATAATCGGTAAATCGGTCAATTGGTAGATTGGTGAATAAGTTAATTGATAAATCAGTCAATTGATTTAAATATCGTTACTTGGTTGATTAAAAATTTATAAACATAATTGTTTATAAGCTATTGACGATTTAAAAGATTTATCATATAATGGATTGCAGTCTGCCGGAGTGGCGGAATAGGTAGACGCACAGGACTTAAAATCCTGCGAGCTGTAAGGTTCGTGCCGGTTCGATTCCGGCCTCCGGCACCTATAATGGTAAA
>JBAUBA010000253.1:0-3548 GCA_049676265.1 Atribacterota bacterium | reverse complement strand
TATATAATTCTTCTTTGGGAAACTTTTTTGTTAGTAAATAAATATCACTGACAATTTCTATACCTTTTTGCCAGATCCTTAAATCTTTAAATCTTTTTATACCTTCTTCCATTTTCCCCTGGTTTTTATTGTATAATTATTTCTTAATATTACTTTATCTTTTAATTTCTTATTTCTGATCTCTTAACTCGATACGCAATACGCGATACTATATTTTCATCTCCAATAATTTTTTGTATATCAAATTCTTTGGGATATTTAATTTTTCCTGTGTAATTTTTATTATTTCTTTATTGGAATAACCCTGGTTTTTTAGTTTTTTTAAATATTCTTCAATTATACATTCTTTAATTAAAAAATCTGTACTACTATTTTCTTTTTTCTTAATTCCCCCCTGAACGATTAGAGTAATTTCACCTTTTACCTCTTTTGTACTAATTTCTGTTAGAACCTGACTCAGTTTTCCTCTAATTATCTCTTCGTACAGTTTGGTTAACTCACGGGCTATAACTACTTTTCTATCTCCCAGAATTTCTAACATATCTTTAAGAGCTTTTTTTAGTCTATGCGGAGTTTCGTAGAAAATAATGGTTCTCTCTTCATTTTCTATACTCTTAAAATATCTCTTTCTATCTTTAATTTTACGAGGTAAAAATCCCTCAAAAACAAATTTATCGGTAGGTAATCCTGATACAACTAAAGCAGTTATCATCGCTGAAACACCGGGTACAGGAATTATTTTTATGTTATTTTTTAAAGCTAAATCTATCAATACATATCCTGGATCGGAAATTCCTGGCATGCCCGCATCAGAAACCAGAGCAATGTCCTGACCATTTTTTAATATTTCTACTAAATAGGGAGCTTTTTTAAATTTATTGTATTCATAATAGCTTGTAACTTTTGTATTTATCTGGTAATGGTTTAATAATTTTAATGAATGCCTGGTATCTTCGGCGGCAATTAAGTTTACCTCTTTTAATATCTTTAAAGACCTTAGGGTAATGTCTTCTAAATTTCCTATAGGTGTTCCACAAATATATAAAATACCGCTATCTTTATTTTCACTCAAATTACTTATTTGTCTCCATTTTTTTGTTAGAATAAAGGAATATAGGATCTTCGATTTTTAATTCTTCTTTTCCGCTTTTTATTCCTTCTAATAATACAAGATTCGCATTTTCTCCCGGCCTTGGATGAATAAGTTTAATAACCTTTGGTTCAATGCCGTATCTTTTTAATGTTATTACTAACTTTATTAGTTTCGCGCTCCTATAAATTAGATAAATTCTTCCCTTATTTTTTAGCAAATAATTACTTACGGAAATCATGTCCTCTAAATCACCTTTTATTTCGTGACGGGCAATGGCTTTATTAATCGAAGGATTAATCTTCCCCTGCCCCATAGAAATATAAGGAGGATTACTCACTACAACATCAAATTGCTGGTTTTTAAAATTATTTTTCAAGTTTCTGAAATCTTCTTGAATTATAGTTATACCCTTTTGCAATTTATTTAATTCAACACTTCTTCTGGCCATATCTGCTAAATCTTTTTGTATCTCAACTCCATAAATAGATAATCCTTTTTTTTTGCCAAATAAAAGCAGGGGAATTATTCCAGAACCAGTTCCTAAGTCAATAATGTTTTCATAATTTTTAAGTCTAATAAAATTAAGTAGTAAAATAGAATCCACTGAAAAACGATATGAATCCTTTGCTTGAATAATTTTTAGTCTTTTATCTTCTAGATCTTCGATTTTTTCATTATTATTTAGTATCATTATTTTTTGTACTTTTATTTTTTATTCCCTGTTTTTCAAATTCTTCTTCGGATATCTTAATTCTTTTCTTAATACTACCATTCTTGCTGCTGGAATCGCTTTCTAATTCAACTATAATATACTTTTTTAACACATTTATCTCTATAACTTTTCCTTTGCCTTTCTCTGTTTCAACATTATCTCTCAATTTAGGATACTTTTTTAAGCTCTCTTTATAGAACTCAGATTCGTAAGATAGGCAGCACATTAATCTACCGCAAAGGCCTGATATTTTAGATTGATTCAGAGCAATTTTTTGTACTTTAGCCATATTAATATGAATTGGAGTAAAGTTTTGAATATAAGAAACGCAGCACACTTCTCTCCCACAAATTCCCATTCCACCTATTATTTTTGTTCCATCCCTTACTCCAATCTGTCTCAGCTCGATTTTAGTTTTAAAGACTTTAGCTAATTCTTTAACCAATTCTCGAAAATCTATTCGTTGAGTAGAAACAAAATAGAATATTAGCCGACTTTTATCAAATAAATACTTTGTGTAAACCAATTTCATGGGCAATTTATATTTTTTAATTTTCTCTTTACAGATATTTGATGCATCAATTTCCTCTTGCTTTATTATTTCGAGTTTCTTAAAATCCTCTTCATTCGCTTTTCTAAGTACATTTTTAAGCGGGGTATCTATTTCATCATTTTTTATATATTTGTAAGGGATCGCTACTTTGCCCAAGTCTAAACCAATAGCTGTTTTTACTAAACAAATATCCCCTTTCTTTAATATAATTTTATTATTAATTTTAAAATAATAGATATAATTTGTTTTGGCAAATTTTAAACCAGTTACTTTAGGCAATACTCAACACCTACCATCTTTATATATAATCTTTCAAAAATAAGACGTTTATTCACATTTTTTATCAAATATTCTTCTACTTTTTCTAAATAATCCAAAATATCAATTAGAATTTCCTGAGAATAGATTTTAGATTTTTCCTCAAGTATTTCTAATTTATCACAATTGGCAATATACTTTTGATCTCCTGTATTTTTGATAATTAAGATATCCCGATACCATAATTTTATCATTTCTAAAATCTCTTCTATTCTATCTATTTCAGATACCATCTTTTCAACTTTTGTGAAAATATCGTCACCATATTTTCCGGGAGATATGGTTGATAAGTAATCTAGTACTTCTTCCCTTCTAATAAAATATTCCTCAGCTGATAACAATTTTAAAGCGCTTCCGATGCTCCCTTGAGCTAATTTAGAAATAATTTCAGCTTTCTCTTTTTCTATATTTTTGTTTTTATTTAATAAAAACTCTTTTATTTTATAAGAGGATATCAACCCAAAATTTATTATCTGGCAACGTGAGACTATAGTAGGCAAAATTGGATCTATCTTTGAGCAAATAAGAATTATTATTGCGTAATAAGGAGGTTCTTCAATGGTTTTTAATAAACAATTTGACGCCTCGATGGTCATTCTTTCTGCTTTGTCTATTATGTATATCTTCTTTCTATTTTTAAAAGGCTTCAGTCCAATCTCTTTTCGCATTTCTCGTATTTGTTCAATCTTTATCGAATTCTTGATTGGTTCAATTATTTTTAAATCCGGGCTGCGTTGTTTACTAATCTCACTACACGATTGACAATCTTCGCAAGCTTCTAAATCTTTATTAAGGTTTAAACAATTTACCGCCTTGGTAAATTCTATAGCCGTTAGCTTTTTCCCGGTCCCTTCGCTTCCGACAAAAATATA
>JBAUBA010000252.1:0-1591 GCA_049676265.1 Atribacterota bacterium | reverse complement strand
GGGCGTTGGATGGCTTTTGCTCTTATTATGTTTGTATGTTTTATTTTGGGCATGTTTATTGATTGGATTGGTATTATCTTTGTTATGGTTCCCATATTAGCTCCTATTATTCCTCGGTTGGGATTTGACCCTTTATGGTTTGCCATGATGATTATTGTGAATCTTCAGATGTCCTTTTTAACACCACCTTTTGCTTATGCTATATTTTTCCTTAAAGGTGCAGCTGCACCGGAATTAGGTATTCAAACAAGTGATATCATACGCGGGGTAATACCTTTTGTTATTCTAATGGCGATTGGGCTCCTGTTAATGATTGCTTTTCCTCAGATTATTCTCTGGTTACCAAGCACGATGTAATTATGCCTAAACCCGTCGCAAAAGCGAGATTATAAAGAATATTTTAGAGATATTATAAAGCATTGAAAAAATGGGAGGTATGTAATGAAAAAAGAGATTATTGTGACCGAAAATGCTCCGGGTGCTTTTGGGCCATTTTGCCAGGCAATGAAAGCAAAGGGATTTATCTTTACTTCTGGTATTTTGCCATTGGACCCTTTAACCGGCAATAAGGTAGAGGGGGGTATCGAGAAGGAAACCAGGCAGACTCTGGATAATATTAAAGCTATTTTGGAAGCTGCGGGTTCTTCCTTAAATGATGTGGTAAAGGTGACCGTATACCTTACTAATATGAATGATTTTAAAGTGGTCAATGAAATTTATGGACAATATTTTTCCGAACCCTACCCGGCACGTGCAGCGATAGAAGTCAGCGGGCTTGCCAAGGATGCAAAAGTGGAAATCCAGGCAACCGGAATATATGATGAGTAATTAAGATTGCTTAAAAAATAAAAAAGAGTTTTAATAAAAAAAGTCTTAAGTTTAACATAATATTGTTTAATGATATCATGTTATAAAATTATCGAACAATATGACTAATATGATAAAATAGATAGAGAGATAGAGAAAGGAGTAGGACAATATTTAACAAAGTTCGAACAAAAAAAGTATATATGAAAATAGTTGAACAAGTTCGAGATTTGATAAAAGAGGGTAGATTAAAACCAGGGGATAAACTTCCTCCAGAACAAGTGCTGGCTGAGAAATTTGGCACCTCTCGCCCTTCAGTGAGAGAAGCGCTGAGCGCGCTGGAAATATTGGGCATCATTGAATGCAGGGGAGGCAAAGGAAATTTTATAAAGGATACGCCCAGATCCCCTTTGTACGAGCAAGGAGTCATGGAGTTAGAGGGAGAGGAGAGCCCTTTTGAAATGTTAGAAGCAAGAAAAGCCGTGGAAAGCGAGATTGCTGAGCTTGCCGCCAAGAAGGCTTCCCAGGAAGATATCGATGCTATTTATGAGTCCTTGCATAAAATGGAAGGAGCCATAAGCAATATTCCCGAGATGATGGAATTCGATAGGGAATTTCATATAAATGTAGCCAGGGCGGCACATAATAATCTTCTTTTTTCCATGATGACTTATTTGAGTAATTTGTTAAAAGAAAAACTCTGGATAAATATGAAAGAAAAAACCTGGAATCTCCCCGGTTACCCACAGAAATATTTAAAAGAACACACTGAGATTTTTAATGC
>JBAUBA010000251.1:0-9030 GCA_049676265.1 Atribacterota bacterium | reverse complement strand
GAGTAGAAATTATAAAAGTCCTTTATCGAGGAGCAGAAATTTTAGTCATGGATGAACCTACGGCAGTATTAACCCCTCAGGACGTTGAAGAATTATTCTATATACTCAAATCACTAAAGAAACAAGGCAAGACTATTATTTTTATAACCCATAAGTTAAATGAAGTAAAAGACCTCTCTGACCGGGTAACTGTCATGAGAAGAGGAAAGGTAGTAGGAGTAAAAAATACCAAAGATACCAATCAGGAAGAAATCGCCAGTATGATGGTTGGTAGAAAGGTCATTTTTGATATTGAAAAAAAACCTCTTAACCTTGGGAAAACAGCTTTTAAAGTAGAAAAATTAGAAGCCTTTAACAACAAAAGATTCCCGGCTGTAAGGAACATCTCTTTTAAAATAAAGGAAGGAGAGATATTGGGATTTGCCGGCGTAGAGGGAAATGGACAGACAGAATTGGTAGAAGTGATTACCGGACTTCGCCCAGCGTCGAGCGGTAAGATATTTTTATACGATAGTGATATTACTAATTATTCTCCCCGTAATATTAGAGAAGATAAGATTGCTCATATCCCTGAAGACAGGAGACAACGCGGAATTATTTCAGATTATACTGTTGCTGAAAATTTAATCTTAGGAAGCCATTATCGTCTACCCTACAATAAAGGGTTAAGTTTAAACTTTACTGAGATTAATCATCATGCAGAAAGTTTAATTAAAAATTATGATATACGCCCATCCGATAAAGATAATTTATTAAAATCTTTATCCGGAGGCAACCAACAAAAGGTTATTGTCGCCCGTGAATTATACGGAGAACCAAGACTTTTAATCGCCGCTCAACCAACCCGGGGATTAGATGTAGGCTCTATTGAATTTGTACACCAGCAAATATTAAATGAAAGGGATAAAGGAAAAGCAATCTTACTAATTTCGGCTGACTTAGAAGAGATTTTATCTCTGTCTGACCGCATTGCTGTTATATATGAAGGCAAAATAGTAGATGTTTTAGATCCGAAGAAAACAGAAGAAAAAGAAATAGGCTTACTGATGACTGGTTCTACTACAAATAAAAAATTATCAGAGGTCAAGTAGTTTATGGAGGAAGATAAATTTGAAAAGTATTAAAAAATTTGACTATTACATCCTTTTAGAAAAAATTACTCCTTTAATTGCGGTAACATTTGCTCTATTAGTAGGTGCAATTGTTATCTTGTTAATTGGCGAGAACCCAATTTTTGTTTATAAAACATTATTTAGCAACGCTATCGGCAACCGAGATGGTTGGGGCAATGTATTATTCAGGGCAACTCCTTTAATATTTACCGGACTGACAGTCGCTTTTGCTTTCCGCTGTGGACTATTTAACATAGGCGGAGAAGGTCAAATGTATATAGGTACTTTTCTTGCTACCTGGGTTGGATTTACCTTTACTAATCTGCCTGCTTTTATACTTCTTCCCTTATGCATATTAACTGCAGCGGCAGGTGGAGCTTTATGGGCAGCTGTTCCCGGAATACTAAAGGCTAAAACAGGAGTACATGAAGTTATTGTTACTATTATGATGAACTGGATAGCTTCCTCTTTAACTTTCTTTCTTGTTTTAAAATTTAAAGCTGCACCAACTGAAGCAATGGTAGCAGCAGGCGTAAAACAGATGATTCCACATACCAGTGAAATTGCCCAAGCTGCCCGACTTCCCCGGCTTTATAATATTTTAAAGTTTTTAAATATAGATTTCCCTGCTTACAATCAAGTAAATGTATCTTTTTTTATTGCCATAGGAGTGGCGATATTAGCTTACTATATTTTATGGAAAACAAATTTGGGCTACGAAATAAGAGCAGTGGGCTATAGCCCTTTGGCTGCTGAATATGGCGGAATCAGTGTAGCCAAAAACATTGTGATAGCCATGATGATAAGCGGTGCTTTTGCCGGTTTAGTAGGAACTAATGAGGTGATGGGTTTTAAATATCGCTGGAGACAAGAACTTTTCACCGGATTAGGATTTAACGGAATTGCTGTGGCACTTTTAGGTAAGAATCACCCCCTGGGGGTAGTCTTAGCTGCTATTTTATTCGGTATTTTAAATTACGGTGGAGCTATAGTCAATATTTATACTGAAGGAAGAATCCCTCGTGAGCTTATTATGGTATTGCAAGCGGTTATAGTAATATTTGTAGTAATCAGTGATGAAGTAGTGAAGAGATTAATTCGCCAAAGGAGGAAAATGGTATAATGTTTGGTGACATTTTTAACGCACAGTTTGTAGCTTCATCTATCAGAGTAGCTGTCCCTTTAGCCTTGGCCGGTTTAGGAGGAGTATTTTCAGAGAGATCCGGAGTAATCAATATTGGGTTAGAGGGTATGATATTGACCGGTGCTTTTACAGCAGTTGCAGTGACTAACTTTGCTCAAAATCCCTGGGTGGGAGTTTTGGGAGCAATTTTAGTCGGAATTTTACTGGGACTAATACATGCCATTACCTGCATTACCTTTAAGGCAAATCAAATAGTAAGCGGTGTGGCTATTAACTTATTTGCCAGTGGAATTACTGTATTTTTTAGTTGGCTTTTATTTGGTGAAACCCAAATTATGGTTAAAAGCAATTTACCAATTTGGGGAATGCCTCTTCCAAGTATCGGAGAAGGCTCAGCATTTGTTAGAAATCTTATTGTAATTTTTGCTAATTATTCTCCCTTGGTATACTTAACTATCATAATTTTTATAATGGCACATTTAATTTTATTTAAAACACCTTTTGGGTTAAGATTAAGATCGGTTGGAGAATACCCGCAGGCCGCTGATACTATGGGGGTAAATATTAATAAAATGCGATATATAGCAGTAATGACTTCCGGTGCTCTTGCCGGATTAGCGGGTTCTTTTTTATCCTTAGAGCAAGCCCATTTTTTTGTCAAAGAAATGAGCGGCGGCAGGGGCTTTATCGCTTTAGCAGCCATGATTTTTGGAAAATGGACTCCCCTTGGCACTGCCGGAGCTGCCTTACTTTTCGGCGTTGGAGAAGCTTTGGCCATGAGATTGCAAGGTGTTATTGCTGTTCCGGTCCAATTTATCAATATGGTTCCCTATCTATTGGCAATTTTCGTTTTAGTAAGCGCGGTGGGCAGAGCTACTCCTCCAGCAGCAAGTGGAATTCCTTACGAAAAAGAAATAGGGTAGAAAAAAAATAAAATTAGGAATAACTCGACCATGAAATGTTTTAGGTATATAATATAAAAAATAATACAGTTTCCAAAAAAGGAGAAATGTTTAATCAAATGAAAGATATTGGGAATTTCTTAAAAGAGAGAAGGGAAGCAAAGGGAATTTCTTTAATTGAAGTAGAGAAGGATTTAAAGATACGTAAAAAATATTTGCAAGCACTTGAAGAAGGCAATATTGATTTAATTCCCGGCAAAACTTATATTGTTGGATATTTGAGAAATTATAGTAAATATCTAGATATAGATGAAGAAAATATTAATCAAATAATTCAAACTTATAATAATTTGGAAAAACAGAAATCTGTTATAAAAGAAGCTAAAAAAGAAAATATCTACCTTAAAACGAAAGATAGATCTATGTTTGAGAAAAAAAGGTTTTTCCTTCCTGTTAAGTATGTTTACTTATCTGGCTTTCTCATTATAATCTTTATTGGATTGCTTCTATTAAGCCGTTCTCTTAAAGAGGCTCAGGATTTCCCGGTTCCTTCGCCTGAAATCGGAAGCGAAACTGGTATAAATATTGAGGAAAAAGAGAACGATATAAGCACTTTAGCTGAAGAACTTATTAAATCGGAAACAGAAGCTATTATCGCAGAATCTTCGACGCAGGATAGTGTTTTAGCTGAAAAATTACCTATTCTAAAATTGATAGCAAGTAACAAAACTTGGATAAAAATTCTTTCCGAAGATAAAATAATATTTGAAGGAATATTATTTGAAGGAGAAGAATTTTTTTGGGAAACCGACCAAAACTTAGAAATTATAACTGAATATCCGACTAAAATTGAAACATATTATGATGATGAATCGATTGAAATTAGCAAAGGAACTATTAATAATTATCTTTTAAAATATAATTTTATCCCTGCACAGAATATTTAATATTTTTAGGTATGACCGGCTAAGTGGGTTATACTCCCAGGCAGGATATGAAAACTTAACACAAAAAGAAGAATTAGGGATATGTTAAAGCAGTGGGAAAAATGTCTTTACCGAAACCAGCCAAACTTATAATAAGTATGTTCACCTCAGATAAAAATCTATTTGACCTATATAAAGAGAAATTAATAAAAAGGTTCGGAGAAGTTGATATCGAGAGCAATGTTCAGCCTTTTAATTTTACCGATTATTATGAAGAAGAATTTGGCAAAAAATTAATGCAAAAGCTATTTTCCTTTTCCACTCTGATTATGCAAGATGAGCTTGCTGAAATTAAAATAATAACCAATGATTTGGAAAGTAATTTTGGTAAAGAAAATATCAAAAAAAATATGCCCTGCCATAAACGAAAGATAAATCTTGATCCGGGGTATATTACCCTGGATAAATATATTCTGGCCAGTACTAAAAATGGACCATCCAGAATTTACCTTAATCAAGGGATATATGCTGAAATTACTCTTAGATTTATAAATAAATCATTTGTTACTTGTGAGTACACCTATCCCAATTATAAAACCGATAAATATATATTTTTTTTAAATTTAGTCAGGCAGAAATACAAATTACAACTAAGAGATAAATTAGTCGTTAGTAAATAGTCGTTAGTAAAAGAAGACACGGCACGCCGTGCCTCTACTAAAACAGGGATTACGGAAAAGGAAATTCCTATACAATGAACTTAAATAAAATATAAATAGAACAATAGGGAGTTAGTTATAAAAATTTGGAAAAAGTAAGATCATTTATTGCTGTTAATTTAAATCCGGAGCTAAAAGAATATTTAGCATCTCTTCAAGCCAACCTAAATGTTCCTGAAACCAAAATAAAATGGGTTGAAAAAAACAATTTACACCTCACTATGAAATTTTTGGGGTACATATCATTAGAGCAAACGATATTAATAAAATCAAAGTTAAAAGAAATAGCCAGTCAATTTAGACCATTCATTATAAGACTATCTTCTAATATCGGAATATTTCCGACTTACCAGATGCCCCGAATAATATGGGTAGGAATCAAAGAAGGTATAAATCAATTAAATGAACTATATAATTCTATAGAAAATAATTTATCTAATAAAGGGTTCCCCAGGGAAAATAAAGAATTTTCCAGCCACATAACCATCGGAAGGGTGAAATTTAATAGAGATACGACTAATTTCATTAAAATATTAAAAAGCATTGAGGTAAATAATTTTAGCCAAGAGGTTGGCAGTATTGACCTCATGGAAAGTAAATTAACTCCAAATGGTCCCATATATAATATAACAGCTAAATTACCCCTATTAACACAGTAAAAAATCATAAATATTACTAAAATATTTATTAAAATAAGTAAGAAATATAAAGGAGTAAACTAAAAAATGACTGACAAAATAGAACAAAACAACTCGGAAAGAGAAAAAGCATTAGATATTGCCATGCAGAATATTGAACAAAGATTCGGAAAAGGTTCTATAATGAAACTAGGGGATCGCCCCAAAATTTCCGGAAGTAACACTATTTCAACCGGTTCATTGAGCTTAGATATCGCTCTTGGAATAGGTGGAGTCCCACGAGGTAGAGTAATAGAGATTTTTGGACCTGAAGCCTCCGGGAAGACTACACTCGCTTTACATATTATAGCTGAAGCTCAAAAAAATAACGGTATCGCTGCTTTTATTGATGCTGAGCACGCTTTAGACCCGAATTATGCTAAAAATATTGGGGTTAATACAGATGAATTAATCATATCTCAACCTGATACCGGTGAACAGGCTTTAGAAATAGCCGAATCTTTAGTTAGGAGTAACGCGGTTGATGTTGTGGTAATAGATTCAGTTGCCGCTCTGGTACCTAAAGCAGAAATAGAAGGCAATATGGGAGATTCCTATATGGGATTGCAAGCAAGACTAATGTCCCAAGCTTTAAGGAAACTCACTGCTATTATTAGCAAGTCAAGAACTACAACCGTATTTGTAAACCAAATTAGAGAAAAGATTGGTGTCTTTTTTGGTAATCCTGAAACTACTCCCGGCGGTAGAGCACTCAAGTTTTACTCAAGCATCAGAATGGATATCAGAAGAAAGGCAACTATTAAAAAAGATGAAGATAATATCGGAATAACTGCTAAGGTTAAAGTGGTAAAAAATAAATTGGCCCCTCCCTTCAAAGAAACAATGTTCGATATAATTTTTGGTAAAGGAATATCCAAAGAAGGGGATATTATAGATCTCGGTATAAAATACAATATATTACAAAAATCTGGAGTTTGGATATCTTTTAATGATATAAAGTTTGGCCAGGGACGCGAAAACTCTAAAACATATCTGCAAGAACACCCTGAAATCGCAAAAGAGATAGAAGATAAAATATTGGCAACCGCTGGGCTTGATAAAAGAATAAGTAAAGAGGTACTAAAAAAATAAATAAAATTATTTCTGTAAATTATAATAAAAAAGGTGTTACCCAAGTAGTTATTTGTATAGATAATGAAGCAAAATACAAACTAAGTGAAAATACGATTAAATCATTAGATATTTACGTAGGCAAAGAATTATCTGATCAAGAAATAGATAAAATAATTTCCGAAGATAAAACTACAAGAGGCAAAGAATATCTATTAAGACTTTTATCCCGGAGAATTTATAGTAGATATGAAATATCCGGAAAATTAAAAAATAAAGGATATCCTGAAAAAAATATCGCTGAACTTATTTTTTGGTTAGAAGATAATAATTATATTAACGATGAGCTCTTCGCCGAGATGTGGGCACAATTTCGATTACAAAATAAACCAATAGGAAGATATAAATTAAACCAGGAATTAAGAACAAAAGGAATTAAACAGGATATTATCCAAAAAGTGATAGACAAAACATATAAAGAAATAGATGAACTCACCTTAGCCCACAATCTTATAATGGAAAAGATTGTATCATCCGAAATAAAAAATGTTAGAATAGATCCAAAAAAAATATATAATTTTTTATTAAGAAGGGGCTTTTCAACAGAAATTTCGAGAAAAATTTACAATGAGCTAAACAATAAAAATACAGTAACAAGTAATAAGTAATGAGTAATGAGTGACAAGTTGTGGATTACAAGTTCAAGTAAAACTTGGGTTGGATAAATACGACTTCCACAATAAAAGAAATATTTTACACGAAAAAGTTTTGAGTTTTTAATTGTGGTTTTTCGTTTTTAGCTTTGCATTTTTAGTTTATTAATTTATACTATACGCTAAACGCTGTACGCTCCACGCTATATTTAGTTATTTGACTTTTTAAACTCTACAGGTTAAAATATTTTAAGTAATTATTTCAAATTCTTGCAATCTCTTATGTAGTTATTACGGTTTCAAATACTATGTAAACAAATATCTGGTTACGTTAAAATGTGATTAAAATTAAAGATATCTTACGTACCTTGTAAATTGAATATTAGGAGGTGAAACAATATTAAAATTTACTATATTATTACGCTAAACATCCTTATTGGTATAACAATAGGTTATTTAATCACTAAGTATATTGCCAAGACAAAAATATCATCAGCTGAACTAAGCGCTAAAAATATTATAGAAAATGCCGAAAGAGAAGCGAATTCCCTCAAGAAAGAAACAGAGTTACAAGCAAAAGAAGAAGCTTATAATATTAAAAGGGATGCTGATACTGAAATCAAACAAAAACGAATTGAAATGCAAAGGCTTGAGAGCAGCTTAATTAGCAGAAGCAATAGCTTGGTTCAAAAAATAGAGTCACTTGAAAAAAGAGAAAAATCATTAGATTGTAAAGAAAAAGAACTCGAAAACAATATCCAAAAAACCAATAATCTATACCAAGAACAGAAAAACGAATTGATAAAAATTTCAAATATGAGCTTAGAGGAAGCAAAGAAAGAACTTTTAAGCAATTTAGAAAAAGAACTTACTCATGAAACCGGTAAGATGATAAAAGAGATTGAAGATCAAGCAAAAACTGAAGCAGAGAAAAAATCCAGAAATATTATATCATTAGCGATTCAAAGATATTCTGCTGACCAAACAGTGGAGACAACGACATCTTTTGTTCCTTTACCCAGCGATGACATGAAAGGAAGAATCATCGGGAGAGAGGGAAGGAATATCAGGACATTCGAAATGTTAAGCGGAGTTGATTTAATTGTAGATGATACCCCGGAAGCGGTTATTATCTCGGGGTTTGATCCTATACGAAGAGAAATAGCCCGGCTGTCTTTAGAAAAGCTGATTACTGATGGCCGTATACAACCAGCAAGAATTGAAGAAGTAATAGAAAAAACTAAAGTACAAGTTGAGAATAAGATCCAAGAAGAAGGGGAAAAAGTAGTATTTGATACGAATGTAAAAAATATAAGTCCAAAACTAATTAACTTATTGGGAAGATTAAAATACCGCACAAGTTACGGACAGAATGTTCTTCAGCATTCAATAGAAGTTGCATATCTTTCTGAAATTATGGCCTCAGAAATTGGCGCAAATTCGCAATTAGCCAAAAGAGCGGGATTGCTTCATGATATTGGAAAGGCTGTTGACCGCGAAATAGAAGGAACTCACGCTATGATTGGTGCTGAGATTGCCAAAAAAAATGGCGAAAGTCTTCAAGTAATTAATGCTATCGCTGCTCATCATTCGGATGTAGAACCAAAGACAATTGAAGCCGTTTTAATCCAATCTGCTGATGCAATATCTGCCTCTCGTCCCGGAGCTCGACGTGAGATGCTGGAAACTTATATAAAAAGACTTGAAAATTTAGAAGAAATTGCTAATTCGTTTGAAGGAGTAGAAAGAGCATTCGCTATACAAGCGGGCAGAGAAATAAGGATAATCGTAAATCCGGAAGAAATAGATGATTATACAGCAAAAAA
>JBAUBA010000250.1:0-3794 GCA_049676265.1 Atribacterota bacterium | reverse complement strand
CTTTTAGCTCGATAGTCGAAGGGTGTTCTTCTACTACTTTGGAAAGCTTTAATATCTTCAACTGCTGGGCTTCAAGTTTAGTCAACTCATTATTGTCAGCCAAAGCAATATTTGCTACGAATAAGCTGATAGCTAAAATCATTATCAAAAAAAATATTATTGAAGTTTTCATTTTATCCATTCCAATATCCTCCAATATAATAATACCATGAAAATGATTGGCTACAACAATATATTCATCTAATTAAAAAAGTAAAATGTTAAATGTCTAAGAAAATGGGATGCGTTGTCCATATTTATTTTAAAATAACTATCTTATTTTATTTTTATACATTTTCTGATCTGCAATACGCATCAGTTCTTCTATTGATTTTGGGTGTTCGGAATTGTAACAGGAAAAACCAACAGTAAATCCAATTTTATAGGATTTATGGGAAATCTGGTCTTGTAGAGCTAATTTATCATACAATCTTTTTTCAATTATAGGTATTTCCTTTAAAGAACTATCCGGAAAAACCAATAAGAATTCATCTCCTCCCATTCGTATAATGATATCTACTTCTCTCAGGATGGATCGAAAGAGATTTGCCATTTGGGTAATCGCCTTATCCCCTTCTTCGTGGCCAAATTGATCATTAATTCTTTTTAAATTATCTAAATCAGTATAAGCTAACAAAAAAGAAGTTTTGTTTCGTTTGGCAATTTTAACCTGCCTTTGAAGAAGTTCTAATCCATAACCCCTGTTATAAGTTCCGGTAAGAGGATCATAGTGAGCTAATTTTTTCAGCTCTTCTTCCATTCTTTTTCTCTCGATGGCGGTTGCTATCTGTTCCGAGACAAACTCCATAAGCTTGATATCGCGTTTGCTGTAGAGATTAGGATCGGTGTAGCTTTGAACTGCCATGGCACCTATGACATGACCTTCAATTTTTAAAGGAACTCCCAGCCAGATGCTTTGAAGGGAAGTGCTACCCATGGGATTCAATTCTCCTGAAGCTATCATCTTTTCATATTCTTTACTTGTATTAAATAAAGGCTTACCTGTTTTCATGACTTGGGCAGTAAGCACATTTGAAGTACTAAATTTCTGAATGGGGAAATTGTCATCTTTTTCATCGATATGGTAAGGGAAATATAATTCATCTTTATTTTCGTCAATCAGGGCGATGTAGAAATTAGACGTATCGATAATTTTACCTAATTCTTTGTGGATAGTGTTATAGAGTCCTTTAAGCGATATGTTAGAATTAGCGGCTTTAGAAATATTGTATAACACCTTTTGGATTTTTTCACTCTGTTTGCGTTCGTTAATATCCTGATATAAAGCAATAATACCGGTAACCTTATCTTTAATTTTTACAAAGGAAGTGGAAATACGTACCGGAACAAGAGTTCCATCTTTCTTTTGTCTGATTGTTTCAAAATTAGTTAAATCTTTATTTAAGGTCTTACGGGTTAAATCTTTCCCCTCTTTCATCCTGCTTTTAGGATAAAGACCGATTTCATCGATATTCTTACCCAGTATGTCTTCTTTAGTATAACCGAATACTTTAGTAAAGCGGGGGTTTATATCAAGTATGGTTCCTTTTGTATTTTGATAGAAAGCGGCATCCGGAATATTTTTAAATATCCCGGCAAATTTTTCTTCACTCTGGCGTAATTCTTCTTCTGCTTTTTTACGTTCAGTAATGTCCTGATATAAAGTTATAATACCCTTTAACTTGTTATTAATCTTAACCGGGGCAGAAGAAATAAATACCGGAAACTCACTTCCGTCTTTTCTTTTTCTTATTGTTTCATAATTTACAAAACCTTTTAGAGCTTTTTTAGTTAAGTTTTCCCCTTCGTATATCCTTTTCTGAGAATGAATTATACCATTATCAATATTTCTTCCTTTAATCTCTTTCAAAGTATATCCGAATAATTTAGTAAATTGAGCATTTATATTTAAAATATTACTCTTATCATCAATATAGATTAAAGCTTCAGGGCTACTGTTAAAGAGACTAGAAAATTCTTGCTGGCTTTTTAGGAGAATTTTTTCAATATTTTTAAGTTTGCTGATATCAACTACCACACCGCGAGTGCCAAGTATTTCGCCATTTTTATATTTCGGACTTCCATATATTAATATTGGAAAAGTAGTCCCGTCCTTCTTTATTGCAGTGTACTCATTAACCTCTAATTTGTTTCCGGAAAATAATTTGTTAATATTATTTATAGCGCGAGGGCGGTCTTTCGGAATTAAGGTTTGTAGGGAAGACAAGCCATTTTTTAATTCACTTTTAGTAAATCCCCAAATTTCTATTGCGGCTTGATTAAGGAAAGTAAAATTACCTTTTTTATCAATTTCATAAACCGCTTGCGGTAATTCATCTATTAATGTTTTTGTTTCTTTCAATTCTTGTTTATTTTTATCTTCTGACAATTTTAATTTTGTGATTTGTTGATTGAGTATTGATATTTCTTTACTCAGGTCTTTGTTCGTTTTATTTTGATGTCCCATATTTCTCGCTTTCGGTTACTTGATATTCTAAATAATGTTTATAGGATTTTGATTGAAAAAGAATAATGGGAATGCAGTTCGATTTGAAAGGATGATAAGATTACAGATAGTGCAAAATTAAGATTAGCTGCCTGGCAATCTTACCATTCGGATAATGGTTTAGATCCATAGCTTTGTGTACCATTCTTTCGAATAGCTTACCTTTTCCAATTTTAATTATACAAAATGAATTAATTTTAGTATATAATTATAACATAACAAATATTTTTTACAAAAAAAGCATCATCCTCAATATTGTATATCTCAGCAAATCCTTATAAATAAAAAATAACAAACATTTTTCTTAATTCCAAATCCACTATTTCTTAATTATAATATTTTAAAGAAAATGGGACCAAAGAAAATAGTTTTCCCATTTATGAATACCCCATCACCTGTCATATTTTGACTATTTCATTTTACCGGATAATCGGTACCAAATCATCAATCCAATTCCTCTTATCAACCTTGTTCCGCGCAATAGTGAATAAGTTTTCCCGGTATCCTTTCCTGGCTCCTGAGCGACGATATCTGCACACGATTTCCCTACTTCTTCAATGGGCACACTGAATGCTTCCAGGGCATAAGGTAATCTCTGTAAATCTTTAGTTAACCTTGGACTTACCTTAATATCATTATAAAAATCAGTTTTGACCATACCGGGTATTACCATATGAATAGAAATAGGATGTCCTTTATATTCTTCCGCTAAATTTCTGGTAAAGCTGGCAACTGCTGCTTTGGTTAGAGCATAAGCGGTTAAATGAGGGGCTTTTTCTCCTTTACTGCCCATGCCGCCCATATTAATCAGAATTCCTTTCCTCTGCTTAATGAAATGGGGTATGATTATACGGGATGCCTGCATAGTTCCTGTAATGTTCACATCTACTATTTCTTTAATTTCTTCATCGCTTAATTCATCAAAAAAACGCATTCCTGCGGATAGACCGGCATTATTTATCCACACATCTATCTGTCCCCAGGTTTTTAATGCGTAATTTAATAATTTTATCAAATCAGCATTAACAGCAACATTCGCTTTTATTCCGGAAACTTTAAAGTTTTCTTTCTGAAAAGTTTCGCAGGTTTCTTTCACTGCTGATTCTTTTCGGGAAGAAATGATTATCCTGGCACCCTGTTGGGCACATGCCCATGCAATTGCCCTGCCTATCCCCCGGGTTGAACCGGTAATTACCACAACTTTGTCTTTCAGTTTCATCGCCTTCCTCCATTCGTCTATAGATAATAG
>JBAUBA010000249.1:0-1940 GCA_049676265.1 Atribacterota bacterium | reverse complement strand
GCTGAGGCCCCTGCTCCGTTGACGACTACTTTTATCTTGTCTAAATCTTTTTCTACTACCTTTAGGGCATTGATTAAACCGGATAGTACTACGATGGCCGTACCGTGCTGGTCATCATGAAATACCGGGATATCGAGTATCTTTTTTAATCTTTCTTCTATTTCAAAACAACGAGGAGCACTAATATCCTCAAGATTAATACCTCCAAAGGAGGGAGCGATCAAGGTAACCGCTTCTACAATCTTATCCGGGTCTTTGGTGGCCAAACAGATAGGAAAGGCATCGACTCCTGCAAAATGTTTAAAGAGAACAGCTTTCCCTTCCATTACTGGAAGAGCTGCCTCAGGACCTATATCTCCCAGACCTAAAACTGCAGTTCCGTCACTGACGACTGCGACCATGTTCCCTTTGGAAGTATACTTATATACTTCTGAAGTTTTATCATGAATCTTCCTACAGGGTTCAGCTACCCCCGGAGTATAGACTAAAGCTAAATCGTGCATATCTCTTACTTCAATCTTACTTATTACTTCAATTTTTCCTTTGTTTTCTTCGTGCAGCTTTAAGGACTCTTCATAAATATTCATTCTTTTTTTTAAACTCCTTTTTTTTATTATTTCCTATATTTTAGTGGCTCGGTTTCATATAAATTATTTCCTGCAGAATCTGCCACTACTATTGCAGGAAAATCTTTAACATAAAATCTAAAGACTGCTTCTGCTCCTAAATCTTCATAAGCTATCACTTCAGATTTTTTTATGCTTTTAGCTATGAGAGCAGCCGCTCCCCCTATTGCTGCAAAGTATATTGCCTTATTTTTTTTAATACTTTTCATCACTTCTTTTGAACGTAAACCTTTACCAATCATCCCCTTAAGACCTCTTTCCAGCAATTCCGGAGTATAGGGGTCCATTCTATAACTGGTAGTGGGACCGACAGAACCGCAAGGATTCCCCAGTTTGGCAGGCGTTGGACCGGCATAAAAAATAATTTGTCCTTTTAGATCTATGGGAAGTTTCTCCCTTCTTTCAATCAACTCAAAAAACCTTTTATGGGCGGCATCTCTGGCAGCATAAATGTTTCCGGTAATACTTACAAAATCACCGGCTCTTAAATTTACAATTTCTTTTGTATCTAAAGGTGTAGATATTTTTAAAATATTTTTCATAAAAAACACTTTCCACTTATTTTATTTTTTTTACATTATTCCTTCGGCATGCCGAGCGGCATGACAGCATACATTTACTGCTACCGGCATACCGGCTATATGGGTAGGCAGGTAATCTATGTGCACCGCCAGACTGGTAATATTACCTCCTAAACCCGCTGGGCCAATACCTAAATTATTTATCTTGGTTAAAATTTCTTTTTCCAAAATAGCATATTTCTGGTTTTGGTTGTGTTGGCCTACTTTGCGTGCAATGGCTTTTTTAGCGATGACCATAGCCTTATCGGCAGTCCCTCCTATTCCTACGCCGATAATGGTTGGAGGACAGGGGTTGGGACCGGCTTTCTTTACTGTTTCTACGACAAAATGAATAATTCCTTCCGCTCCATCAGCTGGTTTTAACATGGCTATAGCGCTCATGTTTTCACTGCCAAATCCTTTGGGCATTACTAACAATTTAATCTTATCCCCGGGAACTATATCAGTATAGATAATCGCTGGAGTGTTGGTCTTGGTATTTTTTCTTTCAAAGACCGGGTCATCCACTACTGATTTTCTGAGGTATCCTTCCTGGTAGGCTTCTCTAACTCCCTGATTTATGGCTTCGGTAAAGTTACCATCTGTTAGATAAACTTCCTGACCTACCTCTACAAACACTACTGCCAACCCAGTATCCTGACAGATAGGCACCTCTTCTCTTGAGGCAATCTGATTATTTTCTATAATCATACCCAGAACAGATTTTCCTATTGGGGAGGTCTCCTGCTCTAAG
>JBAUBA010000248.1:0-9185 GCA_049676265.1 Atribacterota bacterium | reverse complement strand
CGATACTCGATACGCAATACGCGATACGAGCTAGGTTCCCATCTGCCAGGAAGAAAGATATCTTTCTTGTTCCTCGGTAAGTCTATCAATCTTTATTCCCATCGATTCTAATTTTAATCTGGCAATCTCCTTATCAATAACCTCGGGAACGCAATAAACTTTTTTCTGTAAATTTTCCCCTTCTTTTACCAAATATTCAGCGGATAAAGCCTGATTGGCAAAACTCATATCCATCACGCTTGCCGGATGTCCTTCAGCGGCAGATAAATTCAACAGTCTCCCTTCTGCTAAAAGATTTATTTTCTTCCCATTTTTTAAAGTATATTCCTCTATATATTCTCTAATGTTTTTTCTACCTACTGCCAAACTTTTTAAAGCCTCTACGTTAATCTCTACATTAAAATGCCCCGAATTAGCCAAAATTGCTCCATCCTTCATTAAAGGAAATTCTTCTGCTGATATTACGTTTATATCACCAGTCAAGGTTATAAAAATATCTCCGATTTTGGCTGCCTCTTTTATGGGTATAACCCGATAACCGTCCATTACTGCTTCCAAAGCTTTCATGGGATCGACTTCGGTAATTACCACCTGGGCGCCCATACCATTAGCTCTTTTCGCCAAACCTCGAGCACACCAGCCATAACCACAAATTACAAATATTTTACCGGCAATTAGAATATTGGTCGCTCTCAACAAGCCATCGATGGTGCTCTGTCCGGTACCATATCTATTATCGAAGAGATATTTAGTCTGTGCATCGTTTACCGCAATAATCGGAAACTTTAAAGCTTCATCTTTTTCCATGCTTCTTAATCGGATAACTCCGGTAGTGGTTTCCTCAGTACCAGCAATGACATCTTTAATTAGTTCTTTCTTTTGAGAATGAATAGTGGAAACCAGATCAGCTCCATCATCCATAGTAATATTAGGCTTACAACTTAGCACTTTTTCAATATGTTGATAATAAGTATCTTTGTCCTCTCCCTTGATAGCAAATACTGGAATTCTAAAATCTTTAACCAGAGAGGCCGCTACATCATCCTGAGTACTTAAAGGATTGGAAGCACATAAATATACTTCCGCACCTCCTTCTTTCAAGGTTATTGCCAAATTAGCTGTCTCGGTAGTCACATGAAGACAAGCAGATATTCTAATTCCCTTTAGAGGTTTTTCGTTACTAAATCTTTTTCTTATACTTAAAAGAACTGGCATCTGTTTTTCAGCCCATTCAATTTTATCTTTCCCTTTTTCAGCCAAACTAATATCTTTTATTCCATAATTCATTCTTCGTACCCCTTTCTTTTCATTAGTATTTAGTGAATAGTGATTAGTATTTAGTTAATAAAATACAGTAATGAGTGATGTGAAATAAGTAATGGTTTAATATTTTCAAGTCTATAAAAACTAAAAAACAAGAACTAAAGCTTGCATTTAATGCTAACGACTAATTAATTGGTAAATTGGCAAATTGGAGAATCGGTCAATTTTTTATATATGGATTTGTCCTTCTCTCCTCACCTATAGTCGAATCCGAGCCATGACCGGGATAAATTATCTTATCATCACTTAAAAGCAATAATTTCCCCTTGATTGATTTTATTAAATCTTGGTAAGAACCACCGGGCAGGTCGGTTCGGCCAATACCACAGGCAAATAAAGTATCACCCGTAAAGACAATATTATTTAAAACAAGAGAAATTCCCCCCGGTGTATGACCCGGTGTGTGAATTACTGTTAAATTTAATCTGCCTAAAGATATCTCGTCTCCCTCTTCTAAAAGCTTATCTGCGGGAGGTGAGCATATTTCTTTACCCATAGAGGAAGAAAAATTTTTATTGGCATCAACTAACATATCAGCATCTAAGCTATGGATTAATAATAAAGCTTCGGTCTTGGCTTTAAGCAAATTATTACCGGCAATATGATCGATATGCCCATGGGTATTTATAACATATTTTAAATCAAAATTATTTTTTTGTAAAAGGTCTAAAATTAAATCTACCTCATCTTCTCCTCCCGGGTCAATTACCGCTGCCTTTTTAGTTATTTTACAACTAATTAAATAACAATTAGTCTCTAACGCTCCTACTACTAATCTTTTTAGAAACATTTCTTCTATAATCCTTTCATTTAATAGACTCCTCTATGAACAATTCAAATTATTAAACAGTTTTTACCTTCTCGGATAGAGAAATCCATTATTGGAAATCTTCTAAAAGAGATTGCATCACTTTGTTTATTTTTTTTAGAATCTGAGGATAATTAGTAATAATTCCATCTACGCCATATAAAATAAATCGTACCATATCTATATCTCTATCGACCGTCCATACATACACTGTTTTATCCATCCGATGCAAACAAGAAATAAGTTTTTCTTTGCACAAAAAGGCATGTGGGTTTAACCCATCCAGTCCATTAATATATCTTTCGGGATTTATCCATTTAGCATACAGTCCATTTGCTTTAAGCTCAGGATATCTCTCTTTTAGCAAGATTGCCGTATCTCTATCAAAAGAAGAAAAAAGAATATTGTTATATCCGAAACTCTTTGTCTCTTTTACTAATTTATCTACAATACCCGGATAAACCTTTTCCCCTCCCTTAATTTCTATATTTACAGAAAGTTTTCCTTTTAATATTTTAAGTACATCTCTAAGTAAAGGAATCTGTTCATTGTGATACTCCCTCACCTTGTCTTTTTCTAAGTCAAGCATGTCCCTCTTTTTAATTTTTAATTGTCTGAAACAAACCTTCTTTCCATCATTTCTTGGGGAAAAAAGCTTTCTAACTTCACCAAACCGTTTGTCATCCCAATGCAAATAAAAGCTAATTTTTTTCTTAGTCAATTGCTCATAAACATTCAGGTAAAATGTATCGGCTTGAATTTTTCTTAATTCTAAAAAATACTTCTTCTCTTCCGGTAATTTTTCCAAAATTTTTTCTTGATTTTTAGTAAATAACTCAGAAATATCGTATTTTTTTAATTCCTCAAAAGTAAGCTGCTTAATAGGAATTTTTAGTCCGCTCAGCCTTCTTAAATCCATATCATGAATTACGGCTAACTTCCCATCTTTAGTAAGGTGCACATCCAATTCTATTCCATCTATTCCTAACTCAACTGCTTTTTTAAAACCAGAAAGGCTGTTTTCAGGAGCAATTCCTTTTGCTCCTCTATGTCCGATAATAAGAGGTAATTTCATTATAATTTCTCCCTAAAAAGGTTGATGTATCTCTAGATTAACTTTTCACTATCCAAAAGAATGGTAACCGGGCCATCATTATAAATTTTTACCAACATCATGGCTTGAAATTCTCCGGTTTCAATTTTAAGACCATAATTTTTTATAGATTTTACAAAATAATCATATAATTTTACTGCTTTATCAGGAAGAGCCGCAGAAATAAAACTCGGGCGCCTTCCTTTTTTACAATCCCCGTATAAAGTAAATTGAGATATGACCAAAATCTGGCCATTTATATCTTTCACGGAAAGATTCATCTTTCCCTCTTTATCTTCAAATATACGTAAATTCACTATTTTTTCAGCCAGGTATTTTGCATCCTTTTCAATATCGTTCTGGCCCACTCCTAAAAGGATTACCAGGCCCTTTTCTATTTTCCCTATTTCCTTTTCTTCAATCTCTACTGACCCTTTTTTTACTCTCTGTACTACTGCTCTCATTATTTGCCCCTCGGATAAAAGATTTTTCTTTATACTTTATTAATTAAAAAGTTATTACTCTCTTTACGGTTAATACGCTTTTTATTTTTTTTATTTTCCTTATTATTTCTTGAAGCTGATCAATATTGTTGATAGAAAGTGTTACATCTATATAAGCAATATTATTTTTATCAGTTATGGCATTTATGGCACTGACTGTAATTTTAAGGCTGGAAAAAATTAACAAAATATCGGAGACTAAATTTGGGCGGTCATCAGCAACTATTTTTACTTTTAGCGGATAAAACAGCTCTTCTGTCTTTATCCATTCTACTTTGACCAACCGATCTTTTTCAGCAGAAATAAAATCTACATTAGAACAGTTTACCTTATGTATGGATACACCTCTCCCCCTGGTAATATAACCAATTATTTTATCACCGGGAACGGGATTACAACATCGAGAAAATCTTATCATCATATCATTGATTCCTTGAACTCTTATTCCTTGATCGATTCTTTTTTTTGGTTTAACCAAGGGAATAATTGGAAAGATTCTTTCTTGGGGGATTATTTTAGATAAAACCTGATAAGCGGTTAATTTACCGTACCCAATATTTTCAAACATTGATTCTGGTTCGGTAAAACCTAATTCAATACTCACTTCTTTTAACTTTTTAGTAAGCTCAAGAAAGGATTCAATCTTGTATTTTTCCATCTCTTTTTCAAAAAGTTCTTTCCCTTTTTGAATATTCTCTTCCCGCATCTCCTTTTTAAACCAGATTCTAATCCTATTTTTTGCCCCTGATGTCTTGGCTATCTTTAGCCAATCTCTACTGGGCCCTCGGCTTGATTTAGAAGTTAATATCTCTACAATATCTCCGCTCTTCAATTTATAATCTAAAGGGACTATTTTTTTGTTAGCTTTAGCCCCCAGACATCTATGACCTACATCTGTATGAATAAGATAGGCAAAGTCTATAGGGGTGGAACCTGAAGGCAATATCTTTACATCACCCTTGGGAGTAAAAGTAAAAACTTCATCCTGAAAAAGGCCTATTTTTAAGTTTTCCATAAATTCTTTAGGATCTTTCAAATCTTTCTGCCATTCTAATATCTGTCTCAACCAGGAAAGTCTCTCTTCTAATTTCTTATCCTTTTTTAAATCAACTTTTTCCTTATATTTCCAATGAGCAGCTATTCCATATTCAGCAGTTTTATGCATCTCCCCGGTGCGAATTTGTATTTCTAAAGGCTCACCCTTGGGGGTAATTACTGTCGTATGCAAAGACTGATACATGTTTGATTTAGGCATAGCAATATAGTCTTTAAATCTACCAGGCATGGGTTTCCAAATTGAATGTAATAACCCCAAAACCGCATAACAATCCCTGACAGAGTTGCAAATTACCCTAATTGCAATTAAATCATATATCTGGAAAAAATCTTTTCCCCCTTTTTCCATCTTTTTATAAATGCTATAAATATTTTTCGGGCGACCTTGAATTTCCGCCTCTATTTTTACTTTTTCTATCTCTTCTTTTATAATCTCCTTAATTGATTCGACATAATTTTCTCTTTCCAGGCGATTTTTTGCAATTCTGTTAACTACCTCTCTATATTTTATTGGCTCTAAATAACGCAGAGAAAGGTCTTCTAGCTCCCACCGAACCCTGGAAATACCTAACCTATTGGCGATAGGTACATAAATTTCCAGTGTTTCCTGAGCTACTTTTACTCTCTTGTGGGGTGGTACATATTGTAGGGTTCTCATGTTATTCAAGCGGTCTGCCAATTTTATTAAAATAACTCTTACATCTTCTGCCATTGCCAAAAACATTTTACGGAAATTTTCAGCTTGCTGCTCTTCTCGTGTTTTAAAAGAAATTTTACTTAATTTGGTAACGCCGTTAACCAACATTGCTATTTCTTCGCCAAACTCTTCTTCAATGGAAGATAATGAGGTATCGGTATCTTCTATTATGTCATGCAAAATCCCCGCTGCAATAGTAATTACATCAAGCTCCAAATTAGCTAATATTTTAGCTACTTCTAAAAGATGTGAGGTGTAAGGTGCTCCGGAATACCTCTTTTGTTTCTGATGGGCTTTTGCAGAATATCTATAGGCTTTTTTTACCAAGCCCAAATCAGCTTGAGGAGCATATTGTGGTATTTTTTTTAAAATATATCTTATTAAAGTTAATTGAGAAATAACCCCACCTTCTTTGCTCGAAGTGTAGTTACCTGGTTAGTTAGTTTGTTAGTTATCCGGTTTACTGATTAGCAAGTTTGCCAGTTAAAACACAGGTTAAAAGTTGCAGGTTTCGAGTTTCCAGAAAGCACGTAGAGGTATATTGTATACTCCAAAAAACTGAAAACTCATAACCAACAACAGATTGATTTTATCTAAAAACGAAAAACTATAAACAAAAAACCAATTTTCTCTCTTAAATTTGTTTTCTTAACCAGCTAACCAAATATGCTATACATTAACTATATTGTACTAGAGAAAAAACATCATATCCTTCCAATTTCTCCCGAGGATTTAAAAATTCAAGTTCAATTATAAAGGAAGCACCTATAACCTTTCCTCCTAATTTTTCAATTAGTTTAAATACTGCAACAGTGGTACCACCTGTAGCAAGAAGGTCATCAATAACCATAATCTTATCTCCGCTAACTACAGCGTCTTTATGCATTTCCAAAATACCTTCCCCATATTCTAATTCGTAAGATACCTTCTCCACCTCACCGGGTAGTTTTTCTGGCTTTCTAACAGGCAAAAATCCGATCCCTAATTGATAAGCCACTGGAGCACCGATAATAAAACCACGAGCTTCTATTCCTACAATATAATCAATTTGGTATTTACTGCAATGCTTAGTTATCTCATCAATACTGTATTTAAATGCTTCTTTATCTTTCAATAGGGTAGTAATATCTTTAAATTGAATACCTTTTACTGGAAAATCCGGAATATTTCTAATTTTTTCTTTTAAATCTATCACTTTTATCTGCCTCCTAAATAGTAGTTTTTATATCTTTTATATTTAATTGAACTTTTTCTGTTCCATTCCACTTATTTAATTCGATATTAAAAGCTAAATCTACCACTTTGTTTTCAGAAAATATTTGGTTTCCTATTCTGCTTAATTTAAATCCTATCGCTTCTAATGTTCTGTTCTCTTCCTTAATTCTTATTTTTAAATGCTCCCTCTTTCCACCAACCAGCCTCCAATCAGATATTATGTTTTTGTAACTACAAAAGACAGGTTGAGGGTTCCCAATTCCAAATGGCTCTAGAACACTAATATCTTTTACCAAACCAAAATTAATATCGCTTAGTGAAATCTGAACGTCTATTTTTAATTCTGGACTTATATCATCTTCTTTAATGAAATCTTGAGATACTTTATTTATCCTTAACTTAAACTCGGGAATTTTACTAGACTCTATAGTAATACCTGCGGCTAACTCATGTCCCCCAAAATTTATTAAAATGTCCTGGCACGATTCCAAAACGTTATATAAATGAAAACCTTTAATGCTCCTTCCTGAACCTTTTGCTGTCCCATCTTTTTTAGAAATAATAATTGCAGGACGATTAAATTCATCTACTAATCTGGAGGCTATTATGCCGATTACCCCCTGATTCCAATTTTCTGATTCAAGAACCAATATTTTATTTCCTTCTTCTTTTACTTGTATGGAAGCAAATTCCCTGGCTTCTCTTAAAATGTTATCTCCGATTTCCCGTCTATGTTTGTTTATTTCACTTAATTTTTGGGATAAATATTTAGCCTTATATTCAGAATCAGTTAGCAACAATTCTAAGGCTAATTTAGGGTCGTCTAATCTTCCTGCTGCATTTATTCGGGGAGCAAGAGCAAAATTAACTTCTTTAGTACCTAAATTACCATAATTTACTCCGCTCTCCATTATTAACGCCTTCAAACCTTCTTTCTTGGTTTGATTAAGTGCCTTTAATCCGTGTTTGATTAAAATACGATTTTCATCGATAAAAGGGACTGAATCAGCAATCGACCCCAATGCAACATAATCAAGCAGACTCCATAAATCATCCTGGTTTTTTTTCAATTTTGAATATAGGGCTTGGGCCACTTTAAAACTTACACCCACTCCTGCTAATTCCTTAAAAGGATAATTGGTATCGCATTTGGGGTTTATTATTGCTATTGCAGAAGGAAGGTCTTTTTGAGGTTGATGATGATCGGTAACTATAACATCTATACCATAATTATTTGCTTCCTCTATTTCAGAAATAGAACTAATTCCACAATCAACAGTAATAATTAGTTTGATATTATTTTTAAAAGCAATATCTATGGCCTCTTCATTTAGTCCATATCCCTCCTGAAAACGATTAGGTATATAGTAGTACAAATTGGTGGTAAACTCTCTCAAAATCGTAAACAATAAGGCGACACTGGTTATTCCATCAACATCGTAATCCCCGTAAATCAATATTCTTTCATTGTCGTTTATCGCTCTTAGTATTTTGTCAACAGCTTTTTCCATATCTTGGAAGATATAAGGATCTCTCAAGTCTTTAAGGTCTGCCTTTAAGAATTTTCTAGCACTTAAAACTTCCTTTGTTTCTCTGTTTATTAGTAATTGGGCTAAAATTGGAGAGATATTTAATTCTTTGGATAACTCTGATTGTAATTTCTTATCTTCTTTTGATATGTTCCACTCTATTTTATTTGTGCTCCTTTCTCGTTTTTCGCATTTCGCGATGCCTATTGCGTACCGCGTAAGAAAAAGCTCCAATATGCATATTTTAGTTGTTTTAATCTTTTTAACTTTTTGTTTTTTACTGGATACGATTCACGAGATACTAGGTACGAATTAGGCTTTTGGCTTCTATCTTCCCTTCCCTAAGCCAGCTAACTAGGTAACTAACTAATTCTTAGCGAGATACTGAGATATGAATTTATCCTAAATTCTGACTTCTATTTTCTTCACGCGATCCTAATATATTTTGAATTTATTTTTTGCCCTTTTTTTCAGTAATTCTAATACCTTTTTGATGTATCTTAAATATTTTATTCCACTCTAATAATAAGGGACTGGCGATAAAAATTGAAGAATAAGTCCCGGCAATCATACCTATAAACAAAGCTAAAGCAAAATCAGAAAGTATATTCCCCCCGAAAAAATATAAGGTTAAAATGGGAATAATAGTAGTTAAAGCTGTGTTTATTGTTCTGGACAGAGACTGATTAATGCTCATATTTATTAAATTATCAAAGGGTTCTCTGATTTTAAACTTAATATTTTCTCTAAGTCTGTCTAAAATTACGATTGTATTATTTAAAGAATACCCTACAATAGTAAGAACTGCTGCTATTATCGAAATAGTTATTTCCTTCTGCAATAAAGAAAAAATACCCAAAACAATTAAACAATCATGGGAAAGCGCTAATATTGAAACAATAGAAAACTTAAACTCAAACCTCATAGTAATATATAGAATAATTCCTATAAAAGCAAAAAG
>JBAUBA010000247.1:0-3171 GCA_049676265.1 Atribacterota bacterium | reverse complement strand
TTGATCTTTATAACCTTTCCGTATACCTTCTACTAATTTTTTTATAGCTTGGGGTTGGTCACCCTGAGGAGGATAATCGGATACCAAATTAAATTTTTCAGTCATTTACAACACCTTTTTTAAAACTGCAATTATAATTTTATTATATTTTAAAACTTACATTCATCCTTAAATAATTATACACTTTTTATATTGTATATAGTATATAGTATGTAGTATATAGTTAAAAAAATAAAGAACTACCCGAATAAGAGTGTATCGCGTATCTCGGACAAGAACAGTAACAAGTAATGTGTAATAAGAGTAATTTGTAGGGGCACGATGCATCGTGCCCACAGGCAAAAGCAGTAATATAAAAAGACACAATTCATTTGCAAACCATCTCACTAATCGGTGAATTGGTCAATTGGCAAATTGGCAAATTGGTCAATCTACAAATAAATCTACGATTTTTGAATTGTTAACATCTACTAAGCCTTTATTGGTTATTTTAAGATGGGGAGCCACTTCTAAAGATAGGAAAGCAATACTCATAAAAGGATTGTCTACTGTAACTCCTAGATTTTTGGCAGTTTTATAGATGGAGTCCAAATTTTCTTTCACTTCTAACAAAGTCCTATCTGACATCAAACCAGCAATAGGCAAAGGTAATGAATCTATTATTTTTTCATCCACGGATATTGCCAACCCACCTCCCATCTTAGAAATAGCTGCTCCGACATTTAACATATCTTTATCGTTAGTGCCTACGATTATAATATTATGGGAATCATGGGCTACAGACGAACCCAATGCGCCTTTTTTCAGGCCAATACCTTTAACTAAACCTATACTTACTTTTTCTGAAGCATGATGTCTCTCTACCACGGCAATTTTTAAAATGTCACGCTTAGTATCAGAAACTACAAAGCCATCTTCGATTTTAGGAATCTCTATATTTTCTTCAGTGATAATTTGACCTGGAGTAATTTTTATCACTCTACATTTATTACCTTTTACTGGGATACTAAAATCTTCGGGATAAAGCCACTTAATATTAATTGACCCTCTAATAGGTACTTCCAATGGTTTAGGACTTAGCTCTAACAACTCTCCGCTTTCAGCAACTAATTTACCCTTATTAAAAACTTTAAGGATGTTAAAATCTCTGAAATTATCAAAAACAACCAAATCAGCTACATAGCCAGGAGCAATTGCACCTAAGTTTCTCAGTCTAAAATATTCTGCAGTATTCAGGGTGGCCATCCTAATAGCAGTAACGGGGTCTATCCCTTTTTTTATAGAAGTTTTTATAATATAATTAATATGCCCCTCTTCAACTAAATCTTTAGGGTGACGATCGTCACAACAAAAGAAACATCTCCGGGAATTATCAGTATTTATAAGTGGTAAAAGATCGATTAAATTTCGAGTAACTGATCCTTCTCTCAACATAATATACATACCTAATCTCAATTTTTCTTTAGCCTCTTCTACTGTAGTACACTCGTGATCAGACCTTATTTGAGCAGAAACATAAGCACAAAGATCCTTACCGGTCAAATTAGGAGCATGCCCGTCAATGCATTTTTTTGAAGATACTACTATTTTATCTAGAACCTCAGGAATTTGGTTTAAAACTCCCGGAAAATTCATCATCTCTCCCAACCCTAAAACCCATTTTTCGTCTAAAAGAGGAAATAAATCATTTACGCTAAGGTTTGCTCCGGAAGTTCCTAAAGATGAAGCAGGAACACAAGAAGGTAGCATCATAAATATATTTAAGGGGTTATATTTACTGGATTCCAACATATATCTGATACCTTCTAAGCCCAATACATTGGCAATTTCGTGAGGATCAATGATTACTGAAGTTGTCCCCATTGGTACTACAGTCTTGGCAAATTCTGAAATTTTTACCATAGAGCTCTCTAAGTGAATATGTCCATCCATAAATCCGGGAGACAAGTAACAACCGGAGATATCTATTTCCTTAACAGCACTATATCCTTCCCCTAATCCTACAATTGTATCCTTATAAATTGCAACATCGGAAGTATATGTTTCTCCGGAAAAAACATTTATTATCTTCCCGTTTTTTAATAATAGATCTGCTTTTTCCTCTCCTCGAGCAACTTTAATAATTTCAGCAAGACTCATAATTATCACCCCTTTTTTCGTATTGCATATTGCGTATTGCGTTAGAGAAATAAAAAATAATCTGTTTCAATTGTCATTGCGATGGTGGTACTCAAGTAATATTGAGTACCACCCGTGGCAATCCCTTCATTAAACTAAAAACTTAAAGCAAAAAACGAAAAGCCATAATTCAAAATTCAAAACCTTTATAATAAAGTATTGCTTTTGGTGTACGGGTCCGAATTTATTTGACCCGTGTTGCTTTGATAATTTTTCTCGCGGGCTTGATGAATCAAGCCCCTACCCCTGCAATTCCTTGGGCGTATACAATACACCCCTACAGTTTTTGTGACATTTCTGTTTTTTCATTCTGATTTCTGACTTCTGAATTCTGACTTCTTTTCCTTATCCAGATAACCAGGCACTAACTAACTAATTTTACTCGCTATCAGCTAAAGACATAAACTCCCGCCAGATTTTTTCTACCTGTTTTTTGGTCTTATCCAACGAATTACTATTATCTATCACGTAGTCAGCAATTTTAGCTTTTTCTTCCATAGGTATTTGAGATCTTACCCTCTGTAAGGCTTCATCTTTGGATAAATTATTTCTTTTAATTAATCTCTTTATTTGTTCATCTTTATCTATATACACTACTATTATTTTATCCATAAATCTATCTATCTTAGCTTCATAGATTAAGGCGGCATCTATAATTAATACTTTTTCCTGGTTATGTGTTTTATTTTTTGCTGAATCTATCTCTTTTTTAATCATTTTTGTTATTTCAGGATGAGTAATTTCATTTAATTTTTTCAGGAGAGACTGATTTGCAAAAACTATTTTACCCAATTTTTCTCTATCAATGGTCATGTCGTTTTGTATAATATCTTTCCCAAATATTTTAACAATTTTCTTCCAGGCAGGTTTGTTTGGCAAAATCACACTATGACCAAGTTTATCAGCATCAATAATTTTAGCTCCTAAATCTTTAAACATTGATGCTACAGTGCTCTTGCCGCCTACAATTCCACCCGTAAGACCTACAATCAA
>JBAUBA010000246.1:0-3935 GCA_049676265.1 Atribacterota bacterium | reverse complement strand
CGTATGGCTGCCATCTTTATGTTAAAGTGATAAGATAAATATTTTAATAGGGGGAAAGGTATGCGGATAAAAGAACATCCTATTTTAGAATTTAACCAGAAAGAAAAGGTTAAATTCACCTTAGATGGCGAAGAGTTAGAAGGCTATAAGGGTGAGCCTATTGCTTCTGCTCTGGTAGCTGCCGGAGTAAAGGTATTAAGCAGAAGCATTAAATATCACCGTCCCAGGGGATTTTTTTGTGCCATAGGAAAATGCTCTTCATGTTTGATGAAAGTGAATGGTGTTCCTAATATAAGAACTTGTGTAACAAAATTAGAACCAGAGATGAAAGTAGAAACTCAAAAAGGGAAAGGTGATTTCAATTGAAAGAGACCGACATAGCAATTATCGGAGGAGGTCCGGCAGGATTATCGGCAGCAATTTATGCTGCTTCTTTGGGTGCAAAAGTAACTCTTATTGACGATGGTTTAGAATTAGGTGGGCAGTTGATTAAACAGACTCATAAATTTTTTGGCTCCGAAAAACAGTTTGCCGGGATCAGAGGCATAGAAATTGCCAAAAAGATGATACAGGATATCAAAAGATATGACAATGTTGATGTACTCGCCAATGCCACAGTCACTGGCTATTATGAAGATGATGTCATTACCATTGTCCAGGGGGTTAATGGTGATATATTAAAAAAATTAAAGGCCAACAGAATTATTTTAGCTACCGGGGCATCCGAGAATATGTTGCCTTTTGTAAATAACGACTTACCTGGAGTCTATGGTGCCGGTGCGGTGCAGACTTTGATGAATCTTTACGGTGTAGTTCCGGGCAATAATATCCTCATGGTAGGGGCAGGCAATATCGGCTTGATTGTAAGCTACCAGCTTCTACAGGCCGGAATTAAAGTAGAGGCAATAGTGGAAGCCCTTCCCAGGATAGGCGGTTATTTAGTGCATGCCGCCAAGATTAGACGTTTGGGAGTACCAATCTACACTTCTCATACCTTAAAAGAAGTGCACGGTAAAGATTGTGTAGAAAAAGTGGTAATTTCTGAAATCAATAAAAATTTTGAATTTATTCCGGGGACAGAAAAAGAGTTTAAAGTGGATACTGTCTGCCTGGCGGTAGGTCTTTCTCCACTTTCTGATCTGCTCTGGCAGGCTGGTTGCCAGATGAAATATATTCCGGAGCTCTGCGGTTATGTGGCCTTAAGGGATGATAATATGAAAACAACTAAAGGTCAAATCTATATTGCCGGAGATGTAGCCGGTATTGAAGAGGCCAGTAGTGCCATGTTGGAAGGGCAAATTGCCGGTTTAAATGCAGCAGTAAGTTTAGGATATAAGCAGGATAATTATCAAGAACAGGATGAAAAATTAAAAGAAGAATTAAAAGAATTACGGGACAACCCTTTGAGTGAAAAGATAAAGATAGGTATAGAAAAGGCCTTGATAAAGGAGGGGAGGGATTAACCATGTTAGAAAGAACCGGCATACCGACCGATGATGATTTAGAAAAAGTAATTCCGGATAAAAAAAGATTAGCTAAAGGTCCGGTAGTTATCATAGAATGTTTTCAGAAGATACCCTGTGATCCTTGTGCCGCATCCTGTAAGTTTGGAGCGATAAAACCCTTTAAAGATATAAATGACTTACCTCAAGTCGATTTCGATAAGTGTACCGGCTGCGGGATCTGTATCAGTTCCTGCCCCGGTCTGGCCATATTCGTAATAGATATGAATTATTCAGATAGTAAATCCTTAATCAAACTACCCTATGAAATGCTCCCTCTACCGGAAAAGGGAAAGGATGTTTATGCTTTAGATAGAGCAGGCAGAGTACTCGGTAAAGTAAAAGTAATAAAGGTCTTAAAGATTAAAAACAAGACTAACATCATTTCCCTGGAAGTTCCTAAAGGTATGGCTATGAAAGTAAGAAGCATAAAAGCGGAGGACAAAAATAATGAAAGATGAGATCATCATTTGCCGATGTGAGGATGTTACCTGGGGGGAAGTCAGACGGGCTTTAGAAAGGGGCTATACTTCCCTCAATGAGATTAAAAGAATTACCCGAGCGGGAATGGGGAGGTGTCAGGGCACCACTTGCCGCAGGATATTACTTCGAGAAATAGCTAAATATTATAACAAAAAGATAGAAGAAATTGATATTACTACTTTTAGGCCTCCCACCAAGCCGGTAAAATTAGGGACATTGGCAGGTGATAATGATGATTAAAAGAGCAGATATAGTTATAATCGGAGGAGGAGTTCAGGGGTGTAGTATCGCCTATAATTTAGCTAAAAAAGGAGCTAAAAATATAGTAATCTTAGAAAAAAATACCTGTGCCAGTGGATCTTCGGGGAGATGTGGGGCAGGAATTAGACAGCAATTTGGTACCAAAATGAATTGTATGCTTGCTCGCGAAAGTATGAAAATCTTTGAAACATTAAGCGAGGAATTAGATTATGATATTGAATTAAACCAGGCTGGTTATCTAATACTTGCTTATACCGAAAAAGAAATCAATCAATTTAAGAAAAATGTTTTATTGGAACAAAGTTTGGATATTGATGCTAAAATGGTTACACCCGAAGAAGCTAAAGAAATTGTTCCTTGTTTAAATTTAGAGGGGATAATAGGAGGGACTTTTTGCTCAACGGACGGAAATGTTAATCCCCTTTTTACTACTTTTGCCTATGCTGAAGCTGCTCAAAGATTAGGAGCTAAGTATTATTCTTTTACTGAGGTAACAGAAATTAAGACTGAAGATGGACGTATATTATCTGTCATTACCAATAAAGGGGAAATATTAACTTCTATAGTAGTCGATGCTGCTGGAGGATATTCTGGTCCAGTAGGAAAAATGGCAGGAGTGGATATTCCGGTTTATTCTCAAAGACACCAAATATTAGTTACCGAACCTATTGAACCTTTATGGAAACCTATGTTAATGTCATTTTCCGAAAATTATTATTTTCAACAATTACCCGATGGTGGTATCTTAGGTGGTTTTGGAGACCCTGAACACGAAATAAAAGGGGGTAATATTAATTCTACCTGGCAATTTTCCCGTACCATGGCTAAAAAAATGATTAAATTAGTGCCAATATTAAATGAAGTACATATGGTAAGGCAATGGGCTGGATTATATAATATGAGTCCTGATTCCCAACCAATTTTAGGTGAACACCCAAAGCTTAAAGGGTTTTATATGTCACTTGGATTTAGCGGGCACGGATTTATGCTTGCACCTACAACTGGAAAATTAATTGCTGAATTAATTTTAGATGGAAAAACTTCTATGCCCATTAACAAATTAGATATAGGGAGATTTGAACGAGGTGAGTTGATTATTGAACCCTCGGTAGTTTAAAGAAAAAAATAATAAAACTTATTTCACTCAAAAAAAGAAGGATATTCTGATTTTTTGTAGTAATGTATATATAACAAATTGGGTAGGTAAAAAATAATCTAAAGATAGTTTTTCACAAAGTCTAAAATAGATAAAGGGGTCAGGTCTCAACATTTGACATAACTTGTCCCTAAAAAAATGCTTGGGATGTTATGTCAAATGCTGAGACCTGACCCCTGCTACCGGTAACTGAAATTTTGTGAGTGACTATTTTTACAGAAAAAAAGGAGGTGAAAGGATTTCTTAAATAATCATTTAATAGAAATTGCTTCTAATGTTATGGCTAGTTAATTTGCTAAAATGACTGTTTTTGATTTATAACAAAATAATAAAGGAGAATTAAAAATGAAAAGAATAAATTTTTTGCTAGTTATTAGTGTGTTAGTATTGACTCTTGGCCTAGCTTCTTTGGGAGTGATGGCTGCTCCACCGGTAGTTATCGGCCTTCAAGCTCCGATTACCGGTTCATCCGCTGTTGAAGGTGAAATGGCTAAACAATCAGTAGAAATTGCTGCCCAAATGATCAATGAAAA
>JBAUBA010000245.1:0-1734 GCA_049676265.1 Atribacterota bacterium | reverse complement strand
AAAGCTTCTTTATTTATATCGATTAATTTTTGTTTAGGTCCGGTTAGAGTTTTCTCTAAAACTTTAAATATGGTTTCCAATTTTACTACTCCCGATTTTTTAACATAAGCACCTAAAACCACCATATTGGCTACTCTTGAATTACCTAACTTATTAGCAATATCGTCTGCAGGGATCCTTATTACCTTAACATCATTCCTTTTCACTTCACGTTCTATTAATGAATCATTCAAGACGATTAATCCATTTTCACTTACATTCGGTTCAAATTTATCCAATGAAGGTTGATTCATAGCAATTAATATTTTTGGATGGGAAACAATCGGAGAACCAATTTCGTTAGATGAAATAAGTACTGTACAATTCGCTGTTCCTCCTCTCATTTCCGGACCATAAGAAGGCATCCATGCAACTTCTTTACCTTCTATCATTCCAGCATAAGCTAACAATCTACCCATTAACATTACTCCTTGACCACCGAATCCTGAAATAATAATTCTCTCTAACATTTAAGACACCTCCTCAGGAGTTTTAAATTCTCCCAATGGGAAATAAGGAATCATATTTTCTTCCAACCACTTATTTGCTTCAACCGGACTTAAACCCCAGTTAGTAGGGCAGGTAGATAAAACCTCTACTAGAGAAAAACCCTTTCCCTCCACTTGTGATTGAAAAGCTTTTTTTATGGCTTTCTTTGCTTTCAATATATAAGCAGGTTTAGATAGAGCTACCCGAGAAATATAAGCAACTCCTTTTAGAGTAGATAACATCTCTGCTACTTTTATAGGATACCCCATAGTTTTGGGGTCTCTTCCATAGGGAGAGGTTTGGGTTACTTGACCGACTAAAGTAGTTGGGGCCATTTGCCCCCCGGTCATTCCATAGATAGCATTATTTATAAATATAACAGTAATATTCTCACCTCGATTAGCAGCATGTACTATCTCTGCCGTACCAATAGAAGCAAGATCTCCATCTCCTTGATAAGTAAATACGATGGAATCTGGTTTTGATTTTTTTATTCCGGTAGCTACAGCAGGGGCTCTCCCATGAGCAGCACAAATCATGTCACAATCAAAAAAAACATAGGCGAATACTGAACAACCTACCGGACAAACTCCTATAGTTTTTTCTCTTACCCCAAAATCATCTAAAGCTTCCGCCACTAATCGATGAGCAATACCATGGTGACATCCCGGGCAATAAGTAAAAGGATCTTTGGTTAAAGATTTAGGTTTTTCAAAAACTTTTTTCATAATATTATCATACACCTCCGTAATATAATCTAAAATGTAATTAATCTATTTTAAATATTTTTTTATTTCGTTCAAAATTTCACTTTGTGTAGGTATGACTCCGCCAACTCTACCATAAAAATTAATTTCTGCCTTACCATTTACGGCTAATTTAACGTCTTCCACCATTTGTCCCATACTCATCTCTACTACTAAAAACTTATTTATCTTTTCGGAAGTCTCAGCAATTATCTTATCCGGGAAGGGAAATAAAGTAATTGGCCTGATCAATCCGATATTAATTCCTTCTTTTTTGGCATTATCAATTACAGTTTTTATAATCCGAGCTACTGTTCCATAAGCAACTACTATTAAATCAGCATTATCTAAATTAATTGTTTCATATCGAACTTCTTTTTCTTTTAATTCATTATACTTCTTCTGAATTTTAAAATTCGTTTTTTCCATTTCATAAGGATCTAAATTAAAGGGAACAATA
>JBAUBA010000244.1:0-2578 GCA_049676265.1 Atribacterota bacterium | reverse complement strand
ATGAAGAATATATTAGCAGCACTTTACAAGGTTTTTTAGCAGATATTGAAGAAAAATTAGGTAGAAAGCTCGAAAGCATAAACTTGGAAGATTTTAACAAAGATAAAGATTGTTTCCCCCTTATCTTTATTAAATCCGGGGGAGTCGAGGGAAAGTTCAAATATATTTTTAAACAGGTCAAGGGACCTTACTTGCTTTTATCCAGTGGATTACACAACTCTTTTGCCGCTTCTTTGGAGATTGCCTCCTTTTTAAAACAGGAAGGAGAAAAAGTAGAAATAATCCACGGAGATAACGGTTATATTGCCAGGAGAATAAAAGAACTCAGTAAAATATTTGAAGTGAAAAACAGGTTAGCTTCAACTAAATTAGGAGTTATCGGTAAACCGTCCGATTGGCTCATAGCCAGCGATGTAGATTATAAGAAAGTGAAAGACAATTTAGGAATTTCATTAATTGATATTAAAATGGATGAATTAGTTAAAGAAATCGAGCAGGATCACAATTTTACCCATTCTAAATTAAATGATATTAAAAATAAAGGGTTTGATAGTAAATCAATCGAGGGAGCACTGAAAATTTATAGCGGGCTTAAAGCCATTGTAAACAAATACAAACTTGACGGTATTACCGTAAGATGTTTTGACCTGCTGGAAATTTATAAAAATACCGGTTGTATTGGCCTTTCATTATTAAACGATGAAGGAATTTTAGCCGGTTGTGAAGGCGATATTCCCGCTCTTATATCTATGGTTATTCTGCACTATTTAACCAATGAGCCTGTTTTTATGGCCAATCCTTCCAGCATTGATATTGACAAGAATGAAATAATTTTAGCTCATTGTACTTTACCCTTGAATATGTCTGATGAATTTTATTTAAAAACCCACTTCGAGTCAGGTTTGGGAGTGGGGATAAAGGGAGTCATCGGGGAAGGTGAGGCCACCATTTTTAAACTTTCCCGAGACGGTAAAGAATATTTCGTGTCCGGGGGAGAAATAATTGAAAATTTAAATAGCGAAAATTTGTGCAGGACTCAAATAAGATTTAGAATGAATGAGGGGGTTAAATGTTTTTTACAAAATTCTCTGGGTAATCATCATCTGATTTGCAAAGGAGATTATAATAAGTTGGCAAGAGAATTCTTTAAATGGTAAAATGTTGATACAAGATAATCATGCAAGGAATTCAGGTTATGTAAAAAATTCTTGTCAGAATTATAAATAGTAAGAATATTTCAGGAGACAGTTCTAAAAGGTGACAGAGGACCGTCCCCTGTCACCAGGAGGAGAATTATGGGAGATATTATGAGGCCAGTTCCCTTTAAGCAGTTGCTTCACTGGATAACTGAAGAATATCGGTCGCAGTGGACAATTTTTGGGATACCAGAATCTCAATTTTTTATTAAAGAAAATGGAAAAAGTATTCAGATATTTGATGAAAGTTGTGCTACTCCCGTAGGACCGGCAGCAGGCCCCCATACCCAGTTGACCCCAAATATTATCGCTGCCTATCTGGTTGGCGGACGCTTTTTTGAGATTAAGACCGTACAAAAACTTGATAGCCTGCATTTTGAGAAACCCTGTATCGATGCGCGAGACGAGGGTTATAATACCGAATGGTCTACTGAACTTTCCCTGGAGCAGGCATATGATGAGTATCTCAAAGCCTGGATACTGCTTCACTTCATAGAAGCATTTTTTGATATGCGTGTTAGTTTAAAGCAATCTTTTATTTTTAACATGAGCGTGGGTTACGACCTGGAGGGAATTAAAACCTCCGGCATGGATTCGTTTATTAATAATTTAACCGATGCCTCCGAACATCCGTTATTCAAGCGTTACTTAGAGGAATTAAATTTTTTTATTCGGAATACAAACTTTTCAGAAGTTCTGCACATTAAAGAAAAGGTTAAAAACCTGGAAAATATTTTCAGTTTAATTTCACCTCATATTGCCCGCTCTGTAACTCTCTCTACCATGCATGGATGTCCCCCGGAAGAGCAAGAAGCGATTTGCCGATATCTTATAGTAGAAAAAAAACTTAATACTTTCGTAAAATTAAACCCGACCCTCCTTGGTTATAAATTAGTCCGAAAAATATTGGATGGGCTTGGATTTGATTATATAAATATTAAAGAATCTACCTTTGCTGATGACCTTCAGTGGGATGATGCCATAGGGATGCTTAAGAGGCTTTCTAAAGCAGCTGCTGAATGTGGTCGTAATTTTGGAGTAAAACTTTCCAATACGCTGGGAACAGTAAATACCCTGGGTGTCCTTCCAGGAGAAGAAATGTATTTATCAGGACGTATCCTTTTTCCTCTTACTATAACTTTAGCTTCCCGCTTATCGCGTGAGTTTAAAGGAACTCTCCCTATATCTTACTCGGGAGGAGCGTCTCAGCTAAATATTCTTCAGATTTTTGAAACGGGAATTAAACCAATTACTATAGCCACTGAGCTGTTAAAGCCGGGCGGCTATATGAGAATGGCAGGAATAGCCCGAAAATTAGAACCAATAGTTGAAGAGAAAAGTCAGCCCGAGGTTATTGATGTGGAAAAACTTGACCGATTAGC
>JBAUBA010000243.1:0-2050 GCA_049676265.1 Atribacterota bacterium | reverse complement strand
AAAAGTTGAAACAGAATCATCCCCTCTTTGTAAAGCAATATATAAAGGCACGCTTTTTTTTGAATTATGAACAGCATTTAAAAAAGAATGATTCCATAGTACAGCTGGATAAAATTTTTCATCAATTATAAAATCTATCTTTGGTTTCATTAATGATATTAAGTCATTGGTCATAAGCACAGTCGGACTATCCTTTCGTTATTAGAATTTTTACAATAAATTAAATATTGTTACGAATAATTTTGCAAATGATAATTATTATAAAATTATATTTTCTATTGATTAGTTATAAATTTTTGTATAACAAAAAATATTTAATCCAGGGTTTGAAGTCAACTTTATCATAATAATCTAGCAAATCAGTCCAATCAATCATCATATGTCTGTAGCCTTTTTGTTGAAAATATTGAATGATTTTAATCATCAAATATATCCCATACCCCTTGCCTCTACAATTATTAGCAATACCAATTGGTCCTAGCCCACAATATTTTTGACCCTTTTGAGAGCCCCAATTAACATTCGGCCCCATATACAAAGATTCAGAGGTATTGGTTCTTGCAAATCCTACTGGAGCATTATTACACCAGAGAAGCCAATAATCTTCAATCCCACCTGGAATACGTCTAATGTTTTCTGCTTCATAATGCCACCTCCCTGGAAAAAATGTTTTTATAAATTCTAAGCAAGATTTTTCCGTTTCTTTAGTAACCATCTTTGCTTGTAAATTTAATTCTAATTCCTTTTGCAGCACCGCAATTTTAAGAGAAATTGTAAATTTCGAGATATCTTGGTAGAGGTCATATACCACACCCTCTTTTTTATAGCCCATTTTTTCTAACAAAAGTAAATAATCTTCATCTAAATTAGCAGGTAAACCAGGTAAAAAATTCTGTGGATCTCTACCAAAATATACTTTATGTATTCCCTTCTTCTTTAAATCTCTCTCTATTATTTTAAAAAAATGATTCCCTGTAGAATTATTTCTAATATTTTTTTTATCTATAACTATCAGACTTATCCACCCCTCATCCACCTGGCCATTTTCAATTATAGGAATGGTTAAATATTTTATTAAGGCAAAAGCAAGTAAATTATCTTCTTCAAAAGCTCCCCAGGCACGAACATTTACTCCGGCAAATGGTGCAAAAATATTCTGTTCTAATAAACGAGAAATTATAAAAAATGATGGATTATCCCTGTTCCATAAATCTATTCCTTTGTATATTCCATCTCTGGTAACAATTCTTCTAAATTCCATCAATAGCCTCTCTCCTAAAAATCACAGAAATCAATTTAGAATAAGTAATTTTAATATTTCAAAATTATAGGTAAAATTCCCTGAGCTTTATGTTTACCAACTATTACCTCGCTAGCTACTTGTAAATTAAAAGGACTATAATCATAAATAGTCAGAAAAGTAGATACTTCTGGAAAAACTTGAAGATCATAAGGATTAATGGATAAAACGATAAACGGTATATTAATAGCATGTAGTTTTTTAATTATTTTAATCTGATAAGGGTTATGGATAGCATTAAAACTACAAATAATAACCAGATCAATTCCTTCTGATAAAGATAATTTATTGCTATCCTCAAGGAAAGTGTGGTGCTCAACTTTTATTCCTTCTGCCCTTAAAAAGTTAACTAATAAATTTTTATTTTCTACATCATCTCCTGCCAGCGACAACTTATCCAAAAGAAAATCTATAACTAATATTTTTTTATTATTTGATTTATCAATAGGAATTAAATTATCTTTATCTTTAACCAATGTTACCCCTTCCTTGGAGATTTGATATGCAATTTCTTCTTCTATTTTTTTATTTATCTTTCTATAGTCAGAAATTAGTGGACCCTCCAAGCCAATTCTTTTTCCTTTCAGCTTAAGTATTCTCAATACAGATTGATTAATTCGTTGCTCAGTAATTCTACCTTCTTTTACTGCTTTAACTACCGCCTTAATAGCTGCTTTTTGTTTATCTAAACTATGAGACACTAAAATCATATCACTACCCGCTTCGATGGACATAACTGATCCCTCTATT
>JBAUBA010000242.1:0-2447 GCA_049676265.1 Atribacterota bacterium | reverse complement strand
GTGAATATCCGGTTTCTCTTCGAGAAGTTCCAGTATACGTTTATAAGAAGCATTGCCCCGCTGGTATACATTAGTTACCATTCCTACTGCCATCATAGGCCAGACAATAATCCCCATATAGGAAAGAAAGGCAACTAATTCACCGGTGGTAAGCTCATTAAGGATAACTTGCTGGCCTCCTACCCAGAGGATTATCGCCATACCAATCTCGGCAAATAAGAATATTAAGGGAAACATGGTCCCCCAAATTTTTATAAGAGAAATATTTTTCTCCAGATATTCCTGGCTTAATTTATCAAAGTTTTTAGACTCCAGTTCTTCCTGTTGAAATGCCTGGATAATCTTTATCCCGGATACCATTTCCCGCACTTTTTCGGTTAACAGTGAAAAAGACTCCTGAACACTTTTAAATTTTTTGAACAATATCCTTACAAAAAATAAGGATATAAGGGCAATTATAGGGAGAGGAATCAGGGCATAAAAGGTAAGTTTAACATTAAGAGTTAACATAAATATGAGAGTGGCTGAAAAAAGAAAGACGGCGTCAAAGCCGGCAATAACTCCGAAGGCACAGGCCCTTCTTACCGCAGTCATATCATTGGTCATATGAGCCATAATATCTCCAACCTTTGTTCTGGTGAAAAACGAATTGGAGAGCAAAAGCAGGTGATTAAACAGCCTGTTCTTAAAGTCCATTTCGATAAAATGGGACATCCCGATAATTATCATTCGCCAGAAAAATCTAAAAATTCCGATGGCTATCGCCAGGGCAAAGATTAAGAGAGTAAGTTTTCCAAGATAAGAATAATTGGTCCCGGAGGCGGTGTAAGTGATGATAATATAATCTATCGCTCGTTGGACTATGCGGGGTGAAATAAGCTGGGCAATATCCACTGCCACCAGCATAAGAAATCCAAATAACATCTTAACGGGGGCTTTTTTATAGTAAGAAATAATAAATTTAATTAACATGGTTTTATTATAATATACTTCGGCTAATGTCCTTGTCAATTAAAAACGATGGTGGAATAAGGGGAAGAGAGAGAATAAAAAAAAGGGGGGAGTAATCCCCCCTTTTTTTTATTCTTTTATAAATCCTCTAATAATCTTTTTGCCCATTTGCTGTAGTAGGGCTCATCACCGGCAATAGCCTTCTCAAGTAAAGGTATTGCTTCTTTCTTTTTTCTACTATCTATCAGCAATTCTGCATAATAAACCAAACCTTCTGGGTCATCAGGAAAATATGGATGGCGTTCCGCAAAATATTTCTCTGCTCTTTTCTTATTTTTCATGGGAAAAGGAAGTTGATGCCAGAATCGTCCTATAGCCAACATCGGACCTCCTATATCATACATTTTGTCTATATCATAAGCTTTATAAAAAGCATCCTCGGTGCTTCCTTTTAGTCCTTCTGCTAGGGCTTTAAGGATACTAACTCCATCAGAGTAAGTTCCTGCACTCAATCCAAAATAATAATGTCCCTCAATTTTCTCAGGTTCAAGCTCCGTGGCTTTTTCTGCATACTCCATCCCTTTTTTCCCATATTCTTTACAAATGTCTTTCCATCCTTCATACTCCCCTTCAAGAGCATGGTCAGCATACTCTCGATGGGCACGGGCACATTTCCAATTGGCTTCATAACTGTCCGGATTGGCTTCAACTGCTTTGATATAGAGAGGTATTGATTCCAATATACTGGCTATATCCCCTTTGTCAAAAAGTGCATCAGCTTCTACAAGGGGGTCCTGAGCCATTGAAACAAAGTGGAAAGAAAACAAGAACATACAAACAAGAACATACAAAAAAAATCTCTTCATAATAACTCCTCCTAAATATAATATAGAAAATAGAAAATAATTTTCACTAATTATAATACACTTTAGCAAAAAAATAAAGAAATGGCAAATAATCTATTTTTTTTCTATATAAACTGGAGATTGTTTCTAATTAAAAAAGAAAAAAGTCAGTTACCCCTTTTCCCTGTTCCAATGTGGAAAGTTCTATACTTCTACAACATCCTTAACTTCGGGAACTTCCTTTTTTAAAGTCCTGCCGATACCCATCTTTAAAGTCATCTGACTCATCGGACAGCCGTAGCATGCACCGGTTAATTTTACTTTTACTATTCCATCCGGAGTAACTTCTACTAATTCCACATTTCCTCCGTCGGCCTGTAGAGCTGGCTTTATCTTTTCTAAAGCAGTCTCTACCCTCTCTTTTAGTGTGCCTTCCTCTTTGGTCATATATATCCTCTCCTAAATTTTATAATATTTGTATCCTTTATCTTTTAAAGAAAATTAATAAATATTCTTTAAATATATTTAATAATTTTTATCCTTTAATTCATAATAAGCCCGGGGATGCTTGCATACCGGGCAGATTTCGGGAGCCTCAACTCCTTCATAGATATTTCCGCAATTTCGGCATTTCCAGAAAGTTTTTCCTTC
>JBAUBA010000241.1:0-2215 GCA_049676265.1 Atribacterota bacterium | reverse complement strand
GGAAAATGATCGCTTATAATATCATTTACCGTCCTGCTTCGAGAAGAATAAGAAGGACCAAAATCACCGTGAAGGGCATTCCATAAATAATCAGTGTATTGTTTCCATAAAGGATCATCTAAACCATAATAAGCTTCTAAGTTGGCAATGATCTCCACTGGTAATGGTTTTTCTCTATCAAAAGGACCTCCGGGAATAGCATGGCCTAAACCAAAAGTCACCAAAGATATTATCAGTAAAACCGGTATAGCCCATAAAACTCTCCTAACAATATAATTGATCATACTCTCTCCCTTTCTTTTTAATTTTTATTAAGTTTATACTACAACAGAAGAAAAACAAAAAAATAATTAAGTTAATCGTTAGTTCTCGGTTTTTAGTTATTAGTTTTTAGATAAGGAAAAGCGGTTTACAGTTTTTAGATTTCAGTTCACTTTAAAGGCTTTTTAAACTTGAAACCCGCAACTTGTAACCAATATTTTAACTGGTAAACCGGGTAACCGGATAACTGATATCCTATACGCTCTACGCTGTACGCTATACGATAATTCTTTATTTTCTTAACCAGCTAACCAAGTAACTAACTAACGAATTAAGATATACAATTAAATTTAGATATTACCAAAATATTATATCATAAAATGAAAAAAAATAAAGGCAAAAAATAGCCATGCAATCCTCTTATTATATTTAGGGATGCATGGCTATTTTAAAGAAACTAAAACAAATCGATATTCTTTAATTCTGATTCTGCTATTTTGTAATTCTCCAATCCTTGAAATGTTCTCCACCCATTGGGGCAACGGTACGTTGTAAGTAAGGTTTGGTTAGCCTTACTGTGGTATAGAAGTAGATAGGAGCTATGGCAGCCTCTTCTTCACAGAGTATCTGTTCTGCCCGTTTGTAAAGTTCTAATCTTTTTGCCGGATCAGATGCTTTAGCCGCTTCTTCTGTTACTCTATCATATTCTGCATTATGCCATTTAATTGGATTTGCACTAAGGGTAGAGTGGAAGACTTCGAGAAGCCAATTGTTAGCATCAGGATAATCGGCACACCAACCCATACGGTAGACTTGAGGGGCATCTTCATTTACAGTTTTAAGATATACTCCCCATTCCTGGTTAGTTACATTAACCTCTACTCCTAATACTTCTGTCCACATTTGCTGAATGGTCTGTGCAATCTTCGAATGACCTTCAGAGGTGTTAAACATTAAAGTAACTTCCGGAAGGCCTTTACCTTCAGGATATCCGGCATCAGCTAAATATTTCCTGGCTGCATCCGGGTCATAACCAATACCTACACCTTCTGAAGGCAAAACATGGCCAAAAATTCCCGGACAACTAAAGGTAGTAGCTGGCTTTTGTTCCCCTTTAAGAACATAATCAATTAAAGATTGCCTATCAATAGCAGCAGAAAAAGCTTTACGAACTAAAGGGTTGTCAAAAGGTGGTTTGGTATTGTTAAATCCATAATAGTAGGTGCATAAGTAAGGACCTATTTTCAATTCTTTGCTTAATACCGGATCTGCTTTTACCCTATCCATATCTTCCAAGGGAACTGGTGAATCATCTAATTTCCCGTCTTCATACATGGCCATAGAAGTAGAATCTTCTACAATCATCACACAATGGACTCTTTCTATCTGCACATCATCGGCACCAAAATAATCAGGGTTTTTCTCCAGAATTATTTCGTCTTCATGTGCCCATTTTGTTAAAAGATAGGAACCATTGGTGACAATATTTTCCGGTTCAGTCCATTTCTCGCCGTATTTTTCGATAGCCCATCTGGGAACAGGTCGAGCAATCCACATACCAGCAATGGCAGGGAAGTAACCGGCAGGTTGGTTTAACGCAAATTGAATGGTATAATCATCTACCGCCTTTACTCCTATGTAATTTAGATCGGTTATTTCACCGGTATTTACTTCTTGAGCACCTTTAATAATATAAAGAACGTAGGCATAATCAGAGGCAGTAGCCGGGTCACAGGTTCTCTTAACTGCATATTCTATATCATGAGCAGTTACCGGTGTTCCGTCAGTCCATTTGACATCTTTCCTCAAATGGAAAGCCCAAACCAATCCATCTTCTGATACTTCCCAGGAAGTAGCCAGTTCCGGGATAACTGCCATAGTCTCATCATCAAAATCGGTTAAACCCAAAAATAGTTGTTCGACTACATCTACCGAAGTAGTATCAGTGGCTAAA
>JBAUBA010000240.1:0-2060 GCA_049676265.1 Atribacterota bacterium | reverse complement strand
ACAAAAGAATCGCTAAAGGTGAGATTCTAAAGAGGGTCTGTCGGGGTCTTGGCACATGGCATGTCTGTAGAGAGATATAGAGAACTTGGGAGACCCTATCAGCTCCTTATCATAAGGTAAGTCTACCCGATGAAAAGAGAGGATGACTGATGGCTTATAGGGATTCGGATCAGCCCATATTACTTTAATGAAATAGAGGAAGGGGCTGACAGAATACGTAGCCTGTAAAGGAAACATTTGCCGGGCAAGTAGGACTGGAGGAACAAATGCAAACCTCCCTGCAGGGAATAGCAAAGAAGGCAATACTAATTTATCTTCTACGGAAGCGAGTATTTCTGAAGAGCCCAGTGCGGTAGTTCCGCACGCTGGGATCTGTGCGGGGGCAGTCAGGTAACTGGCTGTCCTACCGTGACAACCTATGGGGTCTGATAGAGTCTGAAAAGTTTCCTAACCGGATGGTTGAGGCTTTAGGTATTACTATAATAGATAGACGTCCTAAAGAAAGACCTCGTAAAAGGGAAAGCTAAACCGTAGAAAAAAAGATGTATCCCTGTTTAAATAATCAAGGTTTACAAAAAGTCCTGAGCAGGGTTTACAAAGAATGATTTGGGAGTTTACAAAGAACTACAAATAGATTATAATTAATTTATGAATAAAAGCAGTACTATACAAAAATTTATCCTCGATAATGTAGAAAATCATCCAGGGGACATTGCAATAGTTCTGGCCAAGAAATTTGGATTTTCAAGGCAGAGAGCCCATCGATGCCTAATAAGAGAAGTAGAAAATGGAAATATCATCAAAACGGGGCGCACGAGGTGGACACATTACTTTCTTGCTGATGGAAAATATATTCAATTCATCGAAAAAATAAAACCTGGTATAGCAGAAGACAGAGTTTGGTTAAAATATGTTAAACCAATGATTTTATCCTACCCGGAAAATATTTATAGAATTTGTGCTTACGGCTTTACCGAGATTTTTAATAATGCCATCGACCATTCAAAAGGAACCACAATTATTACGGAAATAGAAGTTAGCAATAATACTTTAAATATTACAATCAAGGATAATGGAATCGGGATATTCAAAAAAATTCAAAAAGCGCTACACTTAGATTCCATCAAGGAATCCATCCTCCATTTGTCAAAAGGTAAATTCACAACTGATCCATTACACCATACAGGAGAGGGGATATTCTTTACATGCAGGATGTTTAATAGCTTTTCAATCCTTTCAAGTGATATATTCTATACATTTCAAAACGAGGATTGGTTTTTTTCGCCAGAAAAAAATGAAGATTTCAAAAAAGGCACGCTCATTAAAATGGTTCTCTCGCTCGATTCAAAAAAGACACCAAAAGGCGTGTTCGATCAATACGCCGACCAAGAGATTGGATTCGGAAAAACAATCGTAGCAGTGGCGTTAAGCGGGGATCCGAATGATCCTCACGTATCAAGGTCACAAGCAAAACGATTATTAATGGGTCTTGAAAAATTCAATACAATCATTCTAGATTTCAAAGGAGTCGTATCTGTAGGGCAAGCTTTCGTAGATGAAGTATTCCGTGTTTTCAAAAATGAATATCCAAATATCACTATCCATCATGTGGGTGCAAACGATGAAGTTGATTCCATGATTAAGAGAGGACTTTTGAAATAAATAGGTACCATCCCATTTTCTTAGACAATTAACATTTTTGTTTTTAAATTAAATAAATAGAAGGTTACCAGGTTAATAGTTCGATAACTTTTAGCGGACAAAATATTGAGTCTTAGGAGTTCTTTACCGGATAGTTGAGTTTTAGGTATTACTATAGATAGATGTCCTAAAGGAAGGCCTCGCGAAATGGAAAGCTGAACTACAAGAGAAAATAGGATGTGTTGTTATTTTAATATATTTACCACCCCCTTGGAAACCCTTTATTTGCAAGGGTTTAGCCCCCTTCAGGAATGCCCTTTTAACGCACGTAGAGTGCCTTTAAACGGGCCTCAATTTTCGAAAAATAGCAATCGTTTTTTTAGTCTTTTTTGACCTTACCAAAACTCTGTAACCCTTAC
>JBAUBA010000239.1:0-1651 GCA_049676265.1 Atribacterota bacterium | reverse complement strand
TAGATTTAAAACCATCATCTATGGTGATTGCGATTGGTTTTGGTGGAAGCTGACCGGTTCTTAGCCCTGCAAGCAATTCGGAAAGAGAGATTACGGAATAATTATGAATGGCTAAATAGTTCATCTGTTTTTCAAATTCTACAATATTCATATCATAACTACTACCTTCATCTTTAGTGAAATTATGATAGGCTAAAATAGGGATAATAGTTTCTTCAGTATAGACAGCATTGCTTGTAATTAAAAAAACGCTTTGATTAAATGTTATTATTAGCAATAAAATTTTTAATAATTTGAAAATAAATACAAATCTGTTTCTTTTAAAAGGGGGAATGTCTGAAAAATTATGCTTTAAAAACATGCTATCTCCTAAAATTATTATCAATTATTTTAATTTATTATAACATATCTCTAAGACATCTTTAAAAAATACCCCGGAGTGACAAGCAAGGCCAAAATTAGTTAAGAAGTTTATCCAGGATAGGAGATATTTCTTTTAAGTCTTTGACTACAAAATCTGCTTTATCCTTATCAGCATCATCTCCGGAGAATTTATTTATCCAGATGGTAGTCATCTCCATATTTTTCCCGCCTATAATATCTTTTTTATAAGAATCACCGATAATAATTGATTCCTTTCCCCGACAACCTGCTTTATTTAGAGCGACTTGGAAGATTTTTTCTTTCGGTTTGTAGATTTGAACTTCTTCCGAGGTGGTAATGGAGTCAAATATCTCGCTAATTCCTAAAACTTTAAATTGAAAGTTTTGAAAGTCATTATCGATATCGCTTATAATTCCCACATGAAGATTAGTTTTTTTTAATTCCCGGAGAATTAATAAAGTTTCGGGAAATAATTTTATATATTTTTTATGATTTTCAATGAATGATTTGTTAAACCACTGAAAATCATCTTTCGAAGGCTGGATATTCCATTCTGCAAGTACCCCTTTAAAAGCTTTTTTGGTAGATTCATGAAGAGGTGTAAAGGATTTTTCTTCCGGGTCGGTATCCAGTAAAGTCATTTCCTTGGTAAATAGATAAGAATTATATTTGGTGACCATATCTTCCGGGGAAGCAGAAAGATTATATTTTTGAATAACCTCTTTCATCATATGTAAATGAGCGACATTGTCACTTTCGGCACACATTAATGTCCCTCCAAAATCAAAAAATATGGCTTTGAATTTTTGTGTTTCATTATTATTTACTTTTTGCATTTCATCCCCCTTGATTTATATATTCAATTACTCTATTTTTTTGTAGGGGTCGAATTCATTCGACCCGAGACGGGTTTGATAAATCAAACCCCTACTGAAAAAAAATCAATCAAATCACGATAAAATATAATAGTGTAATCTTCTTATAGCTTTAATCTTTTACTTTTATCAATAATAAAGAGGTTATTAAGGCAAATATCAATGCAGCCCAAAAAGGTGATAAGGAACCAAACTGGAATTTTAAATATCCTCCCAGGGAAGGTCCCATAGAACCGATTATACCGGTACATGTTCCGATAAATCCGATAACTAATCCTCTTGATTGTCTATGAGTAATATCGGCAAGAAATGAATCAAAAGCAATATAACAACTCTGGAAAAAAACGTATAGTATGATAAATAGAGCAATAGTCAGCCATAAAGAAGAACTT
>JBAUBA010000238.1:0-2491 GCA_049676265.1 Atribacterota bacterium | reverse complement strand
TATTTTTCTCCTGGAATATGCTTTTAGAAATGGCATAACGGCATTTATTAAGGAACCAGGTCTGGAAATGGGGATAATAGAAAAAGAAAAGGTTTTTTTTCAAAAAATAGGTGCCGGGCTTTCTTTGATTCCCTTAGATGAAAAAGTTAGCGGAGTTACTATTACGGGTTGTAAATATTTGCTCAATGCAGGAAATCTATTAAGATATAAGACCAGGGGTATCAGCAATATAATTAAACAGGAAAAAGCTGTTATTACCGTTAAGAAAGGTTTATTATTGTATGTTCTGGATCAGTTTAAATAACTCATGACCCCGGAACCCGCAGTCATTTAGTTCACTTGTAATTTTCTTTCTAACTACCTCTACCAAAGCTTACACTATTAATAAAATGTAAAACAAAAAAGTTTGTAGAATAAAAAAAATAAGTGTAAAATATTAAATATCAATATTCAGAAGAGAAGGAGGAATTTCTAAATTGTTTATTAAAATCGCTAATACAGTAAGAGGTTTGGCTGTAGATATGGTAGAGAAGGCAAATTCCGGTCACCCGGGATTGCCCTTGGGTTGTGCAGAAATTGGTGCGGTTCTCTTTGGAGATGTATTAAAATATGATCCTTCTGTCCCGGATTGGCCGGATCGAGACCGTTTTGTGCTATCTGCCGGGCATGGTTCAGCCTGGTTATATTCTCTGTTACATCTTTCGGGATACGCGCTTTCACTTGAGGATTTAAAAGAATTCAGACAGCTTAATTCTAAAACTCCCGGTCATCCTGAATATGGAGAAACTCCCGGGGTGGAAGTTTCTACCGGACCATTAGGACAAGGTTTTGCCAATGCTGTGGGGATGGCTCTGGCGGAAAAAATGTTGGCAGCCAGGTTTAATACCGAAAACTATAAGATGGTTGACCATTATACTTATACCCTTCTAGGCGATGGCTGTATGATGGAGGGGATTACTTCTGAAGCTGCATCACTGGCCGGACATTTAGGTTTGGGAAAATTAATCGCTATCTATGATGATAACGGTATTTCCCTTGCCGGAGAGACTAAAGTAAGCTTTACTGAATCGGTAGCCGATAGATTTAGGGCTTATAATTGGAAAGTCATTGATCATATTAATGGACATAGTATCGAAGAATTTAAAGCAGCTATTATTAAAGCCAAAGAAACTGAAGATAAACCTATTCTGATTATAGCGAAAACCCATATTGGGTATGGTGCTCCCACCAAGCAGGATTCTTGCAACAGTCATGGCGCGCCTTTAGGCAAAGAAGAAGTCATAGGTTTAAAGAAAAATTTAGGGTTACCTCTAGAGGAGAAATTTTACGTTTCTTCTGAGGTCAAAGAATTTTTTGAAGAAAGAAAAAAGCAACTGACCAAAAAAAGAGAAGAATGGGAAAGTAAGTTCAACCAATGGACTCAAAAATATCCCGAGCTCAAAGAACAATGGGACAAAGCATTAAATTTAAATATTCCTCAAGATTTAGAACTGGAAAGTTTAGAAATAAAATCTCCGATAGCTACCCGAGTGGCTTCATCGGTAATTTTAAATAAACTTGCTGATAAAATTCCTTATCTTATCGGAGGTTCAGCTGATTTATGCCCTTCTACCAAAACATATCTTAACAACTATGGAGAAATTCAAAAAAACAGCTTTAAAGGCAGAAACCTTAAGTTTGGCGTTAGAGAACATGCTATGGGAGCGATTGTTAATGGGATAGCAGCACACAAAGGATTCAGACCATATTGTTCCACCTTTTTTGTCTTTTCTGATTATATGCGTCCGGCTATTAGAATGGCTGCCTTAATGGGACTCCCAGTAATCTATATTTTTACCCATGATTCTATCATGGTGGGAGAAGATGGTCCCACTCATCAGCCGATAGAGCAGCTTGAATCTTTAAGGATAATACCAAATTTAAGAGTTATCAGACCTACGGATGAAGAAGAGACCAAATTAGCCTGGAAGGAAATTTTAAAAAGGACAAAAGGTCCTACTGCCCTGGTTTTATCCCGACAGAATTTACCTCATCTGGAAAAATGCCGCGGCATAAAAGGATTCACTCAGGGTGGCTATATAATATCCCACGAAGAAAAAGAAATTCCCCAGGTAGTATTGATGGCCAGCGGCAGTGAAGTTTCAATAGCCGTAAAAGTAAATCTTATCTTAAAAGTAAATGGTATTACCAGCCGGGTAGTATCTATTCCGGACAGGGAAGAATTTTTAAGGCAGGAGAGAAAATATATTGAAGAAGTTCTGGGGCCTAAAGATGCACTTCGGGTAGTGATTGAAGCCAATACCGGTCAGGGATGGTATCAATTGTTAAACGATTCCTATTACACAGTATTTATGAAGTCTTTTGGCAAGAGTGCACCAGGTCAGCAATTGGCTGATCATTTCGGGTTTACTCCTGAGAAAATCGCCCAAAAAATCATTAAGCTTTGTCAGGGGACTGTCCTTTGACAAATTCTGTTCCCGTGACTACAGGA
>JBAUBA010000237.1:0-3664 GCA_049676265.1 Atribacterota bacterium | reverse complement strand
AATAACGTTTCTTTGGGAGAGAAGAAGCAAGGAAATGATTCTAACCTCTTAACGATAACATTATTAAAACACAAGAGATCCTTTTTAACAATCTGTTATAGTTCGTTCAGTTGATTGTTGTTAGCATCTCTTTTCAGTAATAAAGGCCAGTCGTTTTTATCTAACAGACTTTAACTTCACAAGTATACCACAACTTTTAGTTTTGTCAAATTTATTTATACATTTTTTTTCAATATTTTTAAATTATCTAACTACCCCACTAAAGTTTACACTAACTATTTCAACAAGATTGATGTTCTGTGCGGCTGATTATTTCATCTTGTAAGGTCTTACTGAGATTATTGAAATAATCGCTGTAGCCTGCTACCCGCACAATAAGATTTCTATATTTTTCAGGTTCTTTTTGAGCAGCCTTTAGGGTATCAGCACTAATTACATTAAATTGTATATGATGCCCTCCCAATTTAAAATAAACTCTGATTAGATGAGCAAGGCTGTTTAGTCCTTTTTCTCCCTCCAATAATTGAGGGGTAAATTTTTGATTTAGAAGAGTCCCTCCTGTTTTTACCTGTTCCATCTTGGCAGCTGATTTAATAACTGCCGTAGGTCCCAAACGGTCAGCCCCCTGCACCGGGGAAATACCTTCGGACAATGGTTGCTTCTCTCTTCTCCCATCCGGTGTAGCTCCCACTACCGAACCAAAATAAATATGACAGGTTGTGGGGAGCATATTAATCCTGTAAACTCCGCCTTTGGTATTTTTTCTCCCATTTACTTCCTCGTAAAAAGCATCAAATACTAATTTCATAATATCATCGACATAATCATCATCATTCCCGTATTTAGGGGTCTTGTTCAAAAATAGTTGGCGTATCTCTTCTTGGCCAACAAAATTATATTTTAATGTTTCTTTTAATTTTTTCATATTTATATTCTTCTGGTCAAAGACGTGGTATTTAATTGCTGAAAGACTATCGGTAATAGTTCCAATACCTACCCCCTGGATATAATCTGTATTATAGCGAGCCCCTCCGGCATTATAATCCTTCCCATTTTCAATACAATCACTAATTATTATAGAGAGGAACGGGGCGGGCATATAGGCAGCATATAATCTTTCAATAATATTATTTCCCCTTATTTTTATATCTATAAAATGGTGAAGCTGTTTCTTAAAGGCAGTCAGTAATTCTTCAAAAGAATTAAACCGGGTTGGCTCACCACTTTCTATTCCTATCTTGTTACCGGTCTTTTGGTCGATACCATTATTTAAAGTTATCTCCAAAACTTTTACTAAATTAAAATAACCGGTTAAGATGTAGCTCTCTTTACCGAAGGCACCGGTCTCCACACAACCGCTGGTACCGCCACAGCGGGCATCTTCTATAGATTTACCCTGTCTGAGTAACTCCTCGATAACTTCTTCGGCATTAAATACCGAGGGTTGCCCCCAACCCTTTCTGATTATCTCGCCAGCTCTTCTTAAAAACTTATCCGGACTCTTTTTGCTCAATTGAATATTGGTGCTGGGCTGTAATAATCTCATTTCATCGATTACATCAAGTATCAGATAGGTCAAGTCATTCACTCCATCAGAGCCATCAACTTTTAATCCCCCGTTATTAATATTGGCAAAATCAGTATAGGTCCCACTTTCTGCTAAAGTTACTCCCACTTTGGGTGGTGCCGGTTGATTGTTGAATTTTATCCAGAAACACTCCAAGAGCTCCTTTGCCTTCTCCTGAGTCAGCATCCCCTCTTCCAGCCCCTTTTTATAAAAGGGATATAAATGCTGGTCTAATCTACCTGGATTAAAGGAATCCCAGGTATTAAGTTCGGTGATAACTCCTATGTGAACAAACCAGTACATCTGGAGGGCTTCCCAAAAATTGCGAGGAGGATTTGCGGGGACATATAAGCAAACTTCGGCAATTTTTTGTAACTCTTTTTTTCTTTGAGGATTTTTCTCGGCTTCAGCCATCTCTAAGGCCTTTTCAGCATAACGCCCGGCAAATCTGATTATCGCTTTAGCACAGATAAGCATGGCTTTTAATTCTTCCTGTTTATTATAGGCTTCAAGGTCATTTAAATAATCTAGATTCTGTATATTTTTTTCTATATCCTGGATAAAATCAGAAAAACCTTTATGGTATATCTTATCATCAGCCACCGTATGTCCGGGGGCTCTTTGTTCCATAAATTCGGTAAATATTCCGGCTGCGTAACATTCCTTCCACTCCGGAGTCATCTCTTTAAATATCCGACTGCGCATTGACCTGTTTTTCCAATAAGGAACAATCTTCTCCTTTTGAATTTCCTTTACTCCTTGATTTACTGTAAAAGATATCTTCTTTCTATTATTAATCAGTTCAAGGTCTTTAAGACTGTGACAACATAATTCAGGAAAGGTGGGAGTCGCCTGAGGTTGCCCCCCTCTTTCCCCTACAATAAGTTCACCTTCACCAATACATACACTTTTATTTTCCAGCAAATGTCTAAAAGCCAGGGCACGAAGGACAGGAATTGAAACTGTTCCCTCATATTTCTTATAGGCCTCGGTTAATAAACTTGCTCGCTCAATAGAAATATACGGTTGCGTATTTAAACTTTCCTGTTTTAATTTTTCTACTCTTTTATTCATATGAATTAACCTCTTAATTTTACCTTCAGATTAAACTTGTTTAAAATTACAGATACCTCGAATAATTTTTCTTCCGAAGGAGGTTGTGTGGCTGCTAAATGATAAGTCCTCCCCAATCTTCTGTATTTATCTATGCCCATATAGTGATAAGGGAGAAGATTGACCTGAGCAATTTTTAAGGAAGACAAAAATACTCCCGTTTCTTTGATGTTTTGATAATCATCATTTATACCGGGGATTACCGGAAAACGAATAAAGATATTATTGTGTATTGAAGAAAGTTTCTTTAAATTTTCTAAAATGATTTCATTGGATACCCCGGTATATTTTTTATGCTTTTCATTATTCATTATCTTAAGGTCGTATAAAAATAAATCTACCTTGGGGCTTATTTTATTTAAAATTTCCCAGGAAATATATCCGGAAGTATCAACTGCGGTGTGAATCTTCTTTTTTCTGCAACCACTTAGGAGTCCCTCCAAAAATTCAGATTGCCCCAAGGGTTCCCCACCGGAGAAGGTCACTCCCCCGCCGGATTCTTCATAAAACACCAAATCTTTCTCTATCTCTTTTATAACCTCTTCGGTGGCTAGTTTTTCCCCTATCATTTCCCGGGCTAAAGCCGGGCATTTTTCTATACACTTCCCGCAAAGAATGCATTTCTCTTTTTCAGTAACCGGAATACCATTTTTTATCTGAATAGCACCAGAAGGACAAATCGTAGAACATGCTCCACAGCTAATACATCTATCTTCCCAAAATACCATTTCCTTCCCGTTTAACTGGCTTTCGGGATTTTGACACCACCAGCAATTAAGCGGACACCCTTTTAAAAAGACGGTAGTTCGAATTCCCGGTCCATCATGAATCGAATATCTTTGAATATTAAAAATGACTCCTGTAGTCACGGGAACAGAATTTGTCAAAGGACAGTCCCCTGACAAAGCTTAATGATTTTTTGGGCGATTTTCTCAGGAGTAAACCCGAAATGATCAGCCAATTGCTGACCTGGTGCACTCTTGC
>JBAUBA010000236.1:0-5081 GCA_049676265.1 Atribacterota bacterium | reverse complement strand
CATATAATGTGCCTTATTTTAGAGCCATAAATCTTAATACAGTTAGCACTGAAATTATTCAAGGATTATCGGGTACAATCGGATTAGTATTAACAGTCCCGATAACTTCCCTTATTTCCGCCCTATTTATTGAGAATAAACAGAAGAAATATAAAATTAATAATTGATTTAATTGTTTGCGGGATAATTGAATATTGCCACATTATGATCTTTAGATTTTTTCCATCTTTTTAAATATTTATTTTTAAAACCCGAAACCAGTAATGCATTAATTCTTATTACTATATTTTCATATTTACTGTCTGCTAAAAAAAGAAATATAAATAAAATGAAAAAATAGTTAAAAACATTTGTGTTTTAATAAATTTAATGATAAACTTTTTATGGCGTTTTAACTTCATTTTCCTGATGCTTTCAGAATTGTAAATAAAATAACCATTTTAACTATAAAAATTAAATTTACATTTACTTAAAAGGAGAATATTAAAATATTGATACGCGCGCCTTTAAAGACGTTGTGCCCGCTTCAAGATGCTTTCATCTATCCCGTTTTACCGGTATCCCTCATTTCCACCTCTATAGATGGGAAGGTTCCACAAAATAAAAATCTAAGAAAATTACTTTTAATGGAGCATTTATTAAAAAACATGTCTCATACCTCTATCACGTATTCTAATATGAGTAGTCATAATAATTAGAAAATCAATAAAAAATATTAAGGTAGCCATAAAATATATATAAAAATTAATATCCCATGTAAATTATCACTATAAAACATGTACTAGCTAAACGTATAAAACTAAAATAAAGACCAATTGGGGGTGAACAAAAAAAATAAAAGAATAAGAGTTTGAGAATGCAAAATTGTTAGTCGAAAAGGTTCATATTTAAAAAGGTTTATATTTTAATAGGAAGGAGAAAAGAAATGAGAAAAAGTTTGTTTGTTTTAACATTAGCTATACTTATAATTGCTATGAGTATCGTAGTTCTTGCGCAGGATGTAATTAAACTTGGAATTGCTGAACCAATGACCGGTGCCATGGCAGTGGGTGGAGAGCTTTGTATGCGGGGTTATGAACTTGCCCATGAGCAAAAACCTGAAGTATTGGGAAAGCAAGTAGAATTAGTCCTTGTTGATAATAAAAGTGATAAGGTTGAAGCAGCCAGTGCGGTTTCGAGACTCATTGAAAGGGACGGTGTAGTAGGAGTTTTTGTTAGTTATGGCAGCGGTATGGCCATTCCGGGCGGTGAAGTTGCCAATAAAGCAGGCATCCCTTTGCTTTCCGGCACTGCAACGAATCCATTGGTCACCCAGGGCAAAGATTTTGTCTTCCGTACTTGCTTTATTGATCCATTTCAGGGTGAAGTCATGGCTCGATATACTTTTGAAAACTTGGGAATCAAAAAAGCAGCACTTTTAGTTGACATTGCTCAGGATTATTCAGTAGGTTTGGCTAATTTCTACAAAAGAACATTTAAAGAACTTGGTGGGGAGATCGTTAGTGACACGAAATATAATACCGGTGACCAGGATTTTAGTGCCCAATTAAGTCAGATTATTGCTTCCGGAGCGGAAGCACTCTTTTTCCCGGGTTATTTCGGAGATGTTGCTTTAATAGCCATTCAAGGGAGAGAATTAGGATATGAAGGTCAATATTTAGGTGGCGATACTTTGCATAATCCGGTTTTAATAGAATTAGCAGGAGAAGCAGCTGAAGGTTTAATTGCCAGTACTTTCTTTGCTGAAGATCAACCGGCTACTCCGGAGTCGGAAAAATATTCTACACTTTTCAGAGAAAAATATGATTTAGCGCCAGATGCTGTATCTATTCTTACCTATGATTCTTACAATTTAATGCTTGATGCCATTGAAAGAGCCGGTTCATTTGATCCGTTAGCTATCCGGGATGCTTTGGCTGCGACCAAAGGCTTCCAGGGTGCAGGTGGTTCCGTTACCATTAATGAAACCGGGGATGCCATTAAACCTGCCGTTTTGGTTAAAGTTGTAAACGGAGAGTATAAATATGAGACTACCGTTAATCCCTAAATAAATTAAATTGTTTATTGATACTATAGAGAGATAGGATTCAATCCTATCTCTCTATATAAAAAAAGAACCTTTTCGACTAAGTTTCACTTAACAAAGAAAAGAGAAAATAGAATATTTTGATATATATTTGATATTTTTTATTTAACTAACAACCGAATAAATTGAAGAAGTTGAAAACTATAGATATTGTTTAATGACAATTCCAAATAATTGTAAGGAGAATTCTATGTCACTAAATTTATTCTTGCAGAATGTTGCAAACGGTTTATCCCTGGGAAGTTTATATGCTTTAATTGCCATAGGATATACCATGGTTTATGGTATTTTAAGATTAATTAACTTTGCCCATGGAGAAATTTTTATGCTTGCGCCTTATTTTCTTTATTTTGGAGTCTTAATTTTTCACTTACCCTGGTGGGCATCAATTATAGTTGCCATCGCCTTAACTGCCATGACCGGGATGTTATCCGAAAGGATTGCCTATAAGCCTTTACGGGATGCTCCCAGAATCTCTGCCTTGATTTCAGCAATTGGAGTCTCATTTTTTCTACAAAATTTAGCGATTGTGGTTTTTTCCGGGATTCCCAAGTCTGTTCATCGTCCCGAATTTTTCACAAGGTTATATAAGTTTGGCGAGATTCGTATACAATCAACTCTTTTTGCATCAATCATCGTATCCTCTATATTTCTTACCCTACTACTATATGTGGTTTATAGAACAAAGACTGGTCTGGCTATGAGGGCAATATCTACAGATGTTGAGACATCCAGATTAATGGCGGTTGATGTTAATAAAGCCATATCTATAACCTTTATTATTGGTTCTGCTCTGGCAGCCGTGGGTGGTATTTTGTGGGGTTTAAGATTTCCGCAATTATTTCCTACCATGGGCATGATACCCGGTTTGAAGGCTTTTATTGCAGCTGTGGTAGGGGGAATTGGAAATATACCGGGAGCGATGCTCGGTGGTTTAATTTTGGGTATGACTGAAATATTATTTGTGGCTTTTTTACCGGCGGTATCAGGATATAGAGATGCCTTTGTCTTTTTAATTCTGATTTTAATCCTGTTGTTTAAACCTGATGGTATTTTAGGCAAAAAAGTACAGGAGAAGGTGTAGCCAAATGAAAAAACAAAATGAAAAAATATTTACTATATTAGCTTTAATCGTGCTAGGGATATTGGTATACCTTGCCGAAAATAATTTAGATGCTTACAAGTTAAGGATTCTTAATCTGGGGGCTATATATGTTACGCTGGCTGTAAGTTTAAATTTAATTTATGGGTTTACCGGTCAATTTTCCCTGGGCCATGCTGGTTTTATGGCCATTGGTGCCTATGTAACCAGCTTATTAGTGCTTCCTCCTTATTATAAGGAGATGATTTATATACTTGAACCTTTAGCCTGGCCATTCACGGTCATTCATGCACCTTTTATCGTTGCCCTATTCTTGAGCGGATTATTTGCCGCTATTGCAGCATTTATCATCGGATTGCCCGTGTTAAGACTGAAAGGGGATTATTTAGGTATAGCTACTTTGGGTTTTGCCGAAATTATTAGAATCATAGCCAATAATATTCCCCGGGTAACCAATGGTGCACTGGGGATCAAGGGGATTCCGGAATTTACCAATCTTTGGTGGTCAGCAGGAGTGGCAGTTGTAACCATTTATATTATTAAAGGATTAATTGAGAGCAGTTACGGAAGAGCTTTGATGGCAATCAGAGAAAACGAGATAGCGGCCGAAGTTATTGGGGTTAATCTAACTTACCATAAAGTCATGTCCTTTACCATTAGCGCTTTTTTTGCCGGGGTTGCCGGAGGATTATTTGCCTGTCTACTTACCACCATAGACCCGAAGGCATTTATGTTTGTCATGACTTTTAATATTTTGATTGTGGTAGTGATGGGCGGTTTAGGCAGTATTACCGGAACAGTTCTCGCTGCTTTTTTATTTAATTTTTTTCTGGAATATTTACGTCCTATTGAAGCAGGCTTTAATATTGGGCCCATTAAAATTCCCCAAGTACCTGGTATGAGGATGGTAACTTTCTCAGCCCTTCTTTTAGTTGTTATCTTATATAAGCAAAAAGGACTGTTAGGAGGGTTCGAGTTCTCCTGGAAAGGATTTTTTCAGTTTATTAACAAATTGTTCAAAAATAGGAGATCGTCTGAAGGGAGCACTAAGTAATGGAATTATTAAATATAGACAATATAACCATGAAGTTCGGTGGTTTAACAGCTGTAAATAATTTTAAACTGAAGATTATCCCGGGAGAGCTGATTGGATTAATCGGTCCAAACGGTGCCGGAAAGACTACCGTCTTTAATATGATTACCGGAATATATACGCCAACTATAAATAAGATTTATTTTCAAGATAGAGATATTACCGGAATGAAACCTGATAAAATCACTAAAGTAGGCATCGCTCGCACTTTCCAAAATTTAAGGCTTATGGATAATCTAACAGTAATCGATAATGTCATGATAGGTTTTCATCTTCACCTGAAATCAAATCTTGCCTCTGCTATCCTTAAATTTCCCAGTTATGTCCGTGAAGAAGAAAGTATTTACCATAAATCAATCGGATTATTAGAGAAGGTGGGACTGGAACAATTTAAACTGGAAAAAGCAGGCAGCCTTCCTTATGGACAGCAGAGGAAATTGGAGATTATTCGTGCTTTGGCTACCGGACCTAAACTGTTGCTTTTAGATGAGCCGGCAGCTGGAATGAATCCACAGGAAACCAAGGAGCTAATGGGTTTTATTCAGAAAATTCAAGATGACTTCAATTTAACTATTTTTTTAATAGAACACGACATGAAAGTAGTCATGGGAATATGTAGAAGAATTTTAGTCATGGATTATGGGATTACTATTGCGGAGGGAAATCCCGTAGAAATTCAAAGTAATCCGGAAGTCGTTAAGGCTTATTTGGGGGTGGATGCAAACTATGCTTAAGATTAATAATTTGAATGTTTTTTTTGGCGGTATACATGCCTTAAAAGGAATTTCATTTGATGTACC
>JBAUBA010000235.1:0-1636 GCA_049676265.1 Atribacterota bacterium | reverse complement strand
GTTCTTTGTTGAAGAATACGAATTTATAAAACCTCTTGAAAAACCGACCATGGGTATTTTTTCTAAAGAAGAAATAGATAGCATGGAAAAAGTACTAAATACTTTCAAAAACCTTACCTCCGAAAATATGACCCACCCTATTATTTCTCAAAGCAGCATGTTATCGAGCCAATGTCGGCTTTACTATTGCAAGATCATATTTTTTTGATATATATAAACTTATAAAAATAGGTATTAAGCTTAGACATGCTATAACCTGTGCCATCTCCATCAAACCATAAATGTCTGAAAATTTTCCAAAAACAAGTATAAAAGCACCTGCAATCGTACTAGATAAACCCATAATTATTCCCGTACCTAAATTTATATTCTCCGGTAAAATATTATGTGACATTGTAATATTAGCGGTTGAGGGTCCGTGTAGTGTAAAACCAAAAAGAATAACTCCAATAATAATCAATAATCCATGGGAAAATATGGTTATTGTATAGATTCCAAATAATAATATACTGAAAATAACCATAATACGTTTTTCTCCAAATTTATCTGATAAATAACCGCCTGATAAGATACCTACCGAACTCAGAAACAAATGTACTGATAAAACAATACCTGCGGGAATAATACCTATTCCTTTCATAATCATTATTTGCACACCAAAAACAAGCATTATTCTTGCAAAAAATATCCTAATTACACTCATACAAACGAGCAATGACAGATATTTCACTTTATTTTGGGATATTTTATTCTTTTTTATCTTTTCATTTTTTTTATTATCGGTAACACGACATTTGATTTTATCAATTTTGGCAAATTTTAAGAAATATGCAACCAAAAAACCGGGAATCATTAGAAATGCAAGATATTTAAGTCCAAATTCACTAACAATGGGTATGGTAATCATGGGTGTGAAGGTAGATGAAAATACACCGATGGTCATAAATATAGAGAGAGATTTGCCTCTTGACCCTTTTGATAAATTTATTGCAGTAGATGAGCCTAGCGGATGATAAATTGAAGAAGCAACAGATGCCAGTCCTGCTATTATTATTAATAAATAATAATTTGTTATTAATCCTGTAATGCTCATCATGAAGCTAATCCAGACAAGGCTAATAATGAGATAACCACTCTTACCAATTTTATCCAGCAAATATCCGACAACGGGTTGCAATAAATTCCCACCGGTAATGACAATAAAAGCTATCATTGATTGTTGGGTTAAGGTCCAACCCAATGAACTGCTAAAAGCAAATAAAATCGGTGGTAGTAAATTCATGTAAAAATCATTTGTGAAATGTCCCGTGCTTACTGCGATTAATTGAAGATTTTTTTTGAAAAATTGTTTCATGTTTTCTGCCAATCTGCATTATTTATTATTCCATAAGATTATAACTTCTTTTTAGAAGACTGTCCAACGATTTTTTTATATTGGTATCTCGTATTTAGAAAAAAATATTTTTTAAAAATAATAATTTTCTATCAAACGAATCCGGATTTCTTTAACGCGTTCATAGCAGCGATATTATTAAAACTTGGAATAACAATGTGACCCTGAGCCACTTCCAAAAAAAGCAAGAATTATATTAATATAGGATAATATGAAAGATGCGGATAAATTAATCCTACTTTT
>JBAUBA010000234.1:0-2562 GCA_049676265.1 Atribacterota bacterium | reverse complement strand
CATTCACCCTAAAAGAATGATTTCCATATTTTATCTGTTTCCCTTTAGGATTTAATGCCTCTCTCAGACTATAATTTAAATTATCCGCACCCGCTTCTCCTTTATACATAGGAGAAAGGACCTGGATGTCACTTACCGGATCTATTCTATATTTGGAGGGGAGGCGGGCAGTGCATAAATTAATTATTTCTTGAGCAGCAGCCTGGGGGTCTTCTTCTTCTATAAAATAAAAATCTCTTTCTCTTTCTCCTTTAAGGACAGGGTATTTCCCCTCATTAACTCGATGGGCATTTACAATGATTAGACTACTTTGATCCTGTCTAAATATCCTGGTTAATCTTACCACCGGAATAGTTTCAGAATCGATAATATCTTTTAAGACATTCCCCGGACCCACGGAAGGCAGCTGATCTACATCACCAATTAAAATTAAAATGGTACCAGGAGAAATCGCTTTTAAAAGGCTGCTCATTAACAGGATATCTATCATGGAAACCTCGTCCAAAATTATTACATCGGTTTTAATGGGATTTTCAGAATTTTTAGTAAAGGTTCCTCTTTTGGGACTGTACTCTAATAACCTGTGAATAGTTTTAGCCTCTCTGCCGGTAGTTTCACTTATTTTTTTCGCCGCTCTGCCTGTAGGTGCTGCTAACATTATTTTGAACTTTAATTCCTCGAAAAGCTCAATTAAACCCAAGGTAGTAGTAGTTTTACCCGTTCCGGGACCACCCGTTAATACCAATACCCGATTCAGAAGGACTTTATTAATGGCATCTTTTTGCTCTTCAGCAAAAGATAAATGGTGCTTTTTTTCCAAATACTTTATCTTCTTTTGCACATCTATATTGATTAACTGTTGAGGAAATTTTAATAGCTCAACTAATTTTTTAGCCACACCTAATTCAGCAAAATAATATAGAGGAAGCCATACTTTATCTTCTTGTACTATAACCTCCTGATTATTTCTTAAAATACTTAAAGCTTTTTCAACTAATGATTCTTCGACCTCTAATAATTCGCTTCCATATTTAATTGTTTCAGTAACAACCCCATAACAATGACCCTGATTGGCCAATTCGTTTAAAATATATTTAATTCCTGCTTTTACTCGCGCTGGAGAGTTAGCTTCTACGCCCAAATTTTGTGCAATCCTATCTGCAATTTTAAACCCTATTCCAAAAACATCATCTACTAATCTGTAGGGGTTTTCCTTTAATTTTTCAATAGCTTTATTCCCATATGTTTTATAAATCTTAACTGCATATCCGGTAGTAATCTGATAGGATTGTAAAAATATCATCACTCTTTTAATTTCTTTATGTTCTTCCCAGGATTTACTGATCATCTCTACTCTTTTTTCAGCAATACCCTCCACCTCAGTTAGTCTTTGGAGATCGTTCTCCAGAACTTCCAAAGTTTTATCACCAAACTGTTTTACTATCCTATCTGCAGTTGCCGGACCAACTCCTTTAATTAATCCGGAACTTAAATATCTTTTTAAACCAAGCAAAGAAGTAGGTAAAATTAACTGATAATCACTAAAACTAAATTGCCAGCCATACTTAGGATTATTAACCCATTCCCCTTTTAATTCGCAAGTTTCACCTATATTTATAGAAGCCATCTTCCCCACAACGGTAGTTAACTTTTCTTCATTTTTATCTACAGTTATCTTGGCTATCACATAACCATTCTCTTCGTTTCGATATACAATTTTCTCTATATTTCCCTGGATGGTTTCCATTTATTCTCCTTCGGAGAAATTCACTAATTAGTCAATTCACCGATTCTCCAATTGCCCAATTTACCAATTAGTTAGTTGTTACTGCATTTTTCTATCCGCTATACGCTGTACGCTAAACGCTAATCTTGCATTATTTTCACATAATATTTTCTGGTTCTGGGGCCATCAAATTCACAAAAACATATCCCCTGCCAGGTTCCCAAAAGGAGATTATTATTTTTCACAGGTATATTTACCGAAGAACCGATAATGCTCGCCTTGATATGAGCAGCGGAGTTTCCTTCTAAATGACTGTAATTATCTCTAAAAGGGATTACTTTGTTTAATTCCATCAATATATCCTGCTTAACACTGGGATCAGCATTTTCATTTATAGTAACTCCGGCAGTAGTATGAGGAATAAAAACACAACATAGCCCTTCCGTAATTCCGCTCTCTTCTACAATCTTTTGAGCTTGAGCGGTTATATCTAAAATCTGTGTTTGAGTATTAGTTTTTATGGTTATCTCTTTTAACATAAAATTCCTTTTTAGTTAGAGTGCTCCTCTTATTAATTTTTATTAGTACTAATAATTTCTTTACTTTTCTCAAGATCCCTATCAGCGACTAAAATACTTACTTCAGCTAATCCATCTATGGTAAAAGGATAAATCGAACGGGTGATGTCCGATTGCAGGATACATTTAATATTATAACTTGCCAATAAACTCTCAATAGCAAGGGCTTCATCTTCACGTGGAACCCTACAGAGTTCAACAATTTTTATGTCGTTGTCTTTCTTTTCTGTATTTTCAGACAAAATATCTCCTCCAATT
>JBAUBA010000233.1:0-2671 GCA_049676265.1 Atribacterota bacterium | reverse complement strand
ATGATTTGTGTGGTGCTTTACAATTAGTCCCTTTAGAAGAAAAAACAAAAAAGGAGATCTTAAAGGAATCTTTTCAATTTTTAGCTCGAGAGTTCTCCACAGAAAAAATTCCTTCTTACTTCATCACCGAAGTTCATAGAATTTTAAAGAGGATATCAGGGATAGAAATTCCTTTTAAAGAAAGAAGGGACAAGTGTAATCAGCTGGGAATAGAGATGGCAGAAAAGATTGCTTTGGAAGCAGAGGGGATGGAAGAATTTGATAAATTTTCATTTTTGGTTAATTGGGCTATTGCCAGCAACCATCTTGATTTTCGGACAGTAGGAACAGGTTATGGTTTTCAGATGACTGAAATAATAAAGGAACTTCGGGGCTGTGTTTCGGAGGGCTTGAGAATAGACCGGAGGGCTGAAATTTTTCGGATAGCTAAAAGCTCGTCCAAAATACTTTATATTCATGATAATGTTGGAGAAATTGCCTTTGATAAATTACTGATTAAAGAGCTCAGAAGATATGGTGCTTCAGTAACCTCCGCCTTAAGGGGAGGGCCGATTACTAGCGATGCTACCATAGAAGACGGAGAAACGGTAGGCCTCCAAGAGGCTGCCTCAGAAATTATTTTAGCCGGACCGGATACGCTGGGCATTTCCCTTAGCGAAATGTCTGACCAGCTAAAACAGGAACTTCAGACTGCTGATCTGGTGATTGCCAAAGGACAGGCGAATTATTACGCCTTAACTGAATATAAACCAGAAGTACCTGGTGAAATTGCCTGTCTTTTCAGGACCAAATGCGAGCTGGTAACAAATGAATTGGGAGAAACAGGAAAGATAAATGTTGCCATCTTGCTTTAAGCAAAGCACAATATGATATTAATTGACAAGTATAATAAATCTCGTTAGAATAAGGATAACTAAAGTAAAAAATAAAAAAGCCATTAAATGAATTTAAAATGTGGCTAGAGACAAAGAGAAAAGCCTATTTAATATGCCGAAATAATTTTCTATATATTAAATAGGCCTTATTTTTCTCAATAAATATTTTCATCGATCGGAACAGTCATACTGTCTTAGATTAATTCTCTAAGTTGGAGAGGAGGTGAATTTTAACTTCAATAAGCTAACACAAGGATTGCTTGCTAAAATTGTTTAATGTTAAAAAAATATTTTAGGAGGAAAAAATGAAAAAGATAATCTTTGTTACACTATTGATCGTAGTATTACTAGCCGGTTCGACTGCTATGGCTGCCGAAAAAACAAAAGTTCAATTCTGGCATGCAATGGGCGGATGGCGAATCGAACTGCTTCAGGAAATGGCCAATGATTTTATGGCTCTAAATCCGGACATCGAAGTAGAAGTACAATATACCGGAAGTTACGGTGATACAATTAATAAACTTAATGTCGCGGTTCAATCGAATATTTCTCCTCATGTAGTACAGGGATATGACATTGCTACCCAGATGTTGATTGATGGACAAGTTGGTATGGTCATGCAGGATTTAATTGATGCAGACCCTACTTTCGATATCGGAGAATTTATGCCCCAAGTGCTTAATTATTACAAAGTAAACGGAAAGCTTTACTGCATGCCTTTTAATTCTTCCAATGCTATCATGTTTTACAATAAAACTCTATTTGAAAAAGCAGGTTTGGATCCCAATAAACCACCTAAAACCTATGAAGAACTACTTGAAATTGCGGAAAAACTTACCATAAAAGATGACAAAGGAAATGTAGCTCAGGCTGCTGTTTGTTGGAGTCTTAACTGCTGGTTCTTTGAACAATTTATGGCTGCCCAAAATGCTCCTTTGGTAGATAACGATAACGGCAGAACCGGAAGACCTACAAAAGCAATATTTAATTCCCCGGAAGGATTGAAAGTGTTTAATTTATGGAACGATCTGACCCAAAAAGGATATATGATAAATACCAAGCTTGAAGATTGGACCGGAGCGAGAAATCTCTTTATATCTCAAAAAGTAGCGATGTTAGGCACCTCAACATCTGATGTTGCCTTGATGGTAAAATCTGCTGCAGAAAATAATTTCGAATTGGGCACCGCGTTTATTCCTTCTCCAGCTGGTGCTGAATCGGGTGGAGTGGTAATTGGCGGAGGAAGTCTCTGGCTTATAGACGGACATCCTAAAAATGAAACCGATGCTGCCTGGAAATTTGTAAAATATATGGCCGAATCCCCGCAGCAAGTAAAATGGCATACCGGAACCGGTTACTTCCCTATAACAAAGAATACCATAGAAGATCTTTTGGTTCAGGGTTATTATTCCGAATCTCCACACAATCTGACCGCCATATTACAACTAGTTCTCTCCACTCAGAATTATAACACCAACGGAGCAATCATCGGTGCCTTTGCTGAGGTGAGATCGATTGTTGCATCAAATGTGGAAAAGATGCTCTCGGGTAGTTTAACCCCGGCAGAAGCCTTGGCTGCAGCGGAAAAAGCCGCAACTGAAGCGATTAGAACCTACGAAGGGCTGTAGTTTAATTTCTTTGGAGGCGGTAAAGATTTTACCGCCTCCCCTACCATTAATTTATCAATATTTATTTATTTTAACTATCGAGGACATATTAATGCGAAAATGGACTCCATATTTATTGTTGATCCCCACTTTTATAATAATCGTATTATTTATTTACGTACCTGCCGA
>JBAUBA010000232.1:0-4324 GCA_049676265.1 Atribacterota bacterium | reverse complement strand
GAAAAAGAAGGAATAATATTTGTAATTATCACTATTTTTATAGCCGGGGCTCTGCCTATTATTATTAAATATGGCACAGGATTAATAAATCCTCTGTTCTTCGCTACCTTCAGCAGCCTAATAGCCGGTATCTTTCTTTTTGTATTAGCTGTCCTTAAAGGGAACTGGAAAATATTATTTGATAAAAGATATTTTTTTCACTTTTTACTAATCGGTTTTTTTGGCATCACTCTTTCTAATATCTGTTTTTTCTTTGGGGTCACTCTCACCAGTGGGATTAACTCCTCTATTTTATTAGTAATAGAACCTTTATATGCCATCTTTATCGGCTATATATTATTAAATGAGAAAATTACTTTAAGGCAGATGTTTTTTACTTTTGTAATTATGTTAGGGACTGTGGTAGTAGTATCCAGGGCAAAATTTAGTTTAAATTGGGGAGACTTACTGGTCTTATTAACTCCCCTTTGCTGGCAGATAGCTCATTTTTTCAGCAAGAGATTGATGACTGCCCATAAAGAGATTACGCCGATGATAATAGCTACCGCAAGAACCTTATACGGAGGGATATTTCTATTTATCCTTAGCAGTGCAAAGGGAATGAACCAGTATAATAAATTGGGAGTTAAGGGAGTTTTGTTGATATTATTATTCCAGGGAATTATTGGATTTGCTCTACATTATTCTATCTGGTACGAAGCTATCAAAAGATTAAATTTATCTAAAGCCACCACCCTGGTTTCGGTGTACCCGACTTTTTCCATTGCATTAGCCTGGCTTATGTTAAAAGAAGTTCCAAGCTTTTATCAATTAGCCGGTTTTGCCTTAATAATGGTAGGGATTTTTGGTTTATCCGGGACAAAAAGTGAACATAGAGAAAAAATTATTCTAAAAAATTAAATTAAAATAGAAATAATTCGGATGTTTTTTAGATAAAAATAAAAAATAAATTTCAAAGAAAGGCGGAAAAATTTATGTTAAGAACAAACAAAGACAGGTTAGTGATGATTTCTGTTCAAGGGAGAGTAAGTTATCCGGTAAAGAAAGGACCCTACAGAATTACTTATGACGGCAAGCCGGTAGTAGTGCCCGGAGTTGGAGGGATAACTTATAATATTAAAGTTGGAGATAAAGCTTTCGGTTGGGAGGCAGACCACGTGGAACCCGGTGTTTCTACGGTGGTGAATGAAGAAAAAAGAGATGCTCCTCCTAATTGTGCTTATAATATATTGGCCTGCATGGGAAATCAAGCACGAGTAGTGAGCGGAGAGGCCAAGGGGGCATTAGGAGTAATAACCGGTCATCACGGAGGAATCGAACATGTATTAATCGATTTTGACCAGGAAACCTTGGAGAAACTTTGCATCGGGGATAAGATTTTGGTCAAAGCTTATGGACAAGGTTTAAAATTATTAGACTATCCCGAGATAAAAGTTTTTAATTTAGACCCCTCTTTATTAGAAAAGATGAATATCAAAGAGATGGGCGACGGTACCATTGGTGTGCCGGTTACCTGTGAGATTCCAGCTAAAATGATGGGCTCCGGGCTGGGTTCTGCCAGTGTGGCCAGCGGTGATTACGATATTACCACTGCCGATAAGAAGATGGTAGAAAAATATAAATTGGATCAGATTAGGTTTGGAGATATTGTGGCGATTAGTGATGCCGACAATAGTTATGGAAGAAGCTATAGAGAAGGAGCGGTCTCCGTAGGAATCGTGGTTCATAGTGATTGTGTTATTGCCGGACACGGTCCTGGAGTAGCCACCCTTTTAACTTCAACAACCAGCAAGATTAAATTTAACATAGCTACCGATGCCAACATTGCTAATTATTTGAATATCGGCACGAAAAGAAAACGATAATTTGAGTTAGAGCAATCATTAGGGGTTTGATTTATCAAACCCCTAATTAATAAATTCCACCCAAATAAATTACTATTTCAATTCATCCTTTAATAAAAGTTTGAAAATCCCCTCTAAAATATATTGACACTTATAAAGCTTTATGATATTTTAATGATAACGTTATCGGTAACGTTAACGGAAATAGGAGACAATATGAAGTATGTAACTTTAAAGATGGTAGCAGAAAAAGCAGGAGTTTCTGTAAATACAGCATCAAGAGCAATTAATAGTAAGCCGGATATTAATCTTGAAACTAAAAAGCGGGTACTCCAGATTGCCAAAGAATTAGGATATATCCGTAATGCGGCTGCTGTGGCCTTAAGAACCAAAAAGACCGGAACCATAGGAGTAGTAATAGCGGATAATAGTAATCCGTTTTATGCCGAAGTTCTAAATGGAATAGAAGTCGCAGCCAGGGAGAAAAATTATCATATAATTCTTGCTAACACCCAAAGGGATTATAGGAAAGAAGAAGAAGCGATAAATTTGTTACGGGCAAAACGAGTAGATGGATTACTTATAGCCCCGGTTCAAGATAGAGCTGATGATATAAAAAAACTTATTGAAGCGAATATCCCTTTTGTCATCGTAGGTAGAGTTTTTGAAAATATTGAGGTAGATGCCGTATACAATGACGAGGTTAAAGGAGGATTTTTGGCAACAGAATATCTGATTAAAAAAGGACATAAAAGGATAGCCTTAATAGATGGATTTTTATACAAATCTCCTGCCAAAGGCAGATTAGAAGGATATAAAAAGGCATTAAATAAATATAAAATATCTTTGGATGAATCGCTTATAAGTGTGGGAGATATAAATATAGAGGATGGGTATGAAAGAACTAAGCAGATGCTCGAAAAAGAATTAAATTTTACCGCTATCTTTGCCTACAACGATATGATGGCCTTTGGATCTATGCAGGCCATAAAAGAAAAAGGTTTAAAAATACCTGAAGATATCGGATTGGTCGGCTATGACGATATATCCTTCAGTTCACTTATGAGCCCGGCGTTGACCACCGTCAGATTAAACAAACAGGAATTAGGTATAGAAAGTGTAAAGCTATTACTTTCCCGTATAAGCGGTAATCGGAAAATAGCCCAAAAAATAATGTTGGATGTAGATATCATAGCAAGAGAAACTTAAGTAGTAATTTTGTTTGTTGCGATTAAATTTAAGCATTAGGAGGAGGTGAAAATATAGTATTAGTATATATTCAAATTAGGTACTGTAAATTTGAAAGTTAAATTTAAATTAAGAAGGAGGAATCTATTATTATGTTAAAGAGAAAATTTATAATTTTGGTTGTAGTTTGTTTGTTTTTAGTTGTAAGTAGTATTACATATGCAGAAACTACAGAAAAGTCGGGCGAAATAACAATTTGGTCGTGGGATCCTAATTTTAACATTCCAATTATGCAAGAAGCAGCGGAAAGGTACGCTAAAGACAATCCTAAAGTGACATTTGAAATTACTGATCTTGCCAAGGCAGACGTGGAACAAAAATTGCATATAAACCTGGCTTCTGGTGTAACGGCTGGATTGCCTGATATTGTTCTTATTGAGGACTATAATGCACAAAAATACCTTCAATCATATCCGGGAGCTTTTGCAGATCTGACAGACAAGATTAAATTCAGCGAATTTGCAAATTACAAGGTTGGTCTTATGACCTTGGATGGAAAAGTTTACGGTGTTCCCTTTGATTCAGGTGTGAGCGGTTTATTCTATAGAACAGATTATCTTGAAAAGGCAGGTTACAAGTCAGAAGACTTGAACAATATCACCTGGGATAAATTTATAGAAATTGGTAAAACCGTTAAAGAAAAGACTGGCAAAGCTATGATTGGATTTGGTCTGGACGATGGCGGTCTGATGAGAATAATGATGCAGTCGGCCGGGAAGTGGTATTTTGACGACAAGGGGAATGTTAATTTATCAAATAATGATGCATTAAAAGAAGCGTTTAAAACATACAAAGCAATTGTTGATTCAGGTATCATTAAGAAAACAAGCGGTTGGAGTGAATGGGTTGCAGCATTCAATAACGGTGATACTGCATCAGTTGTAACCGGTGTATGGATTATAGGCTCTGTGAAGGCGGATAAAGCCTCGTCAGGCAAATGGAAAGTGGCTGCCACACCTCGCTTAAATATAGCCGGTGCAGTCAATGCTTCTAATCTTGGCGGCTCAAGCTGGTATGTACTTGAAAATTCAAAGAACAGGGATCTTGCAATAGACTTTCTTAACCAGATTTATGCCGGCGACATCGATTTCTACCAGAAAATCTTGATGGACAGGGGAGCTGTTGGTACATATTTGCCAGCCCAGAGTGGTGCTGCTTACTCTAAGGAAGATGAATTTTTCAGTGGACAAAAGGTTTACACAGACTTCTCAGGATGGATAAAGGCAATACCT
>JBAUBA010000231.1:0-11187 GCA_049676265.1 Atribacterota bacterium | reverse complement strand
ATATCCCTGGTAAAACCAGCGGTTAGCTTGCTCTTATTCCATGTTGTTCCGTAAAAAATTAGTTTATGCGTAGAGATATTATCTAAAGGTGGTGAATTCCGGTTTTGAATTCTAATCTTCCACTTTTGACTATAATCATACCCTTCTTCTTGGCTATAATTGTGGTGTCGTTTGTTAAAGAGAGGTTCAATCGAGTTCGACAACTTCGGCTGATAATGGTTATTATATTTATTGTAGCGATAGTAATGGCTTGTTTGCTTGGACTCATGTTATTTGAGATTCTCAAAGGTAACACGATTCATAGCGCCTTTTTGCCACAGATGGCTCCCTTTGGATTACGCCTTCAAGTAGATGGTCTAAGCATTGTTATAGCTTTAGTTGGCTTCTTGCTATGGCTTGCGGTTTCTATATATTCTATAAGCTATATCAAAACCGATCTAGTTAGGTATTATTCTTTGTTATTGATCTTGCTGGGAGCCGTTCAAGGCACGGTATTAGCCAAAGATCTTATAAACTTCTATGTGTTCCTCGAGATGACGACTGTGACTACATATTTTCTCATAATACATAAAAGAGCTACAGTCGCGTTACAAGCTGGTTACAAGTATATACTCATGAATTTAATCGGCGCTTTTCTTATTTTATTATCTATTATTTTGGTCTATGTTGATACAGGTAATTACGGAATAACCGGGTTTGCTGAATCTAATAGCTTTGTAGCACCTATACTATTTTTAGTAGGTTGTTTTATCAAAGCTGGTGCAGTCCCATTGCATACTTGGTTGCCCGATGCACATCCTGCTGCACCATCACCTGTCAGTGCTTTTCTGTCTGGTATGGTGATAAAAATAGGCGCTTATGGCATAATAAGGTTTATCTTCCCTATATTAAATTCCGATTTATATGTTAATAATTTTAGAGAACTATTGAGTACGCTAATTATATGTATCGCTGTAGCTTCTATGTTGATAGGTGTACTCTTGGCTTTGGCACAAACAGATGTTAAGCGGTTATTAGCATATCATAGCATAAGCCAGATGGGATATATTCTATTAGGTGTAGGGCTGGGCACCGAACTTGGCCTGGCTGGTGGGTTGTATCACATGGTGAACCATACCATATTTAAGGGATTGCTATTTCTGTGTATGGGTGCAGTTATCTATTCGACCGGTACAAGGAAGCTTGATAATTTAGGTGGCTTATGGAAGAGAATGCCGATAACAACATCAACCTGTATTATTGCTGCCTTAGCTATTTCAGGCATACCACCGTTTAATGGATTTGCAAGCAAAACAGTACTTGCAAAAGCTGCAACCGATTTTAGTTTTGTGCTTAAGTTTGTCATGATTATCACTGCAGCATTAACTTTCGCCTCGTTTTTTAAATTAATTAATTATACCTTTTTCGGCGAACCTAAAAAGCAATTGATAATCATCAAAGAAGTACCAATACTAATGATGTTACCCATGATAGTGCTCGCTATTTTATGTGTACTTTTAGGAATAAGCGCACAATTTGTGCTGGACAGGTTTATAACATTTACAATATCCGGTCTAGTTCATTCCCAATCGGTTTCAAAGGTAGAATTCTGGACACAAGGCGCAGCCTTAGATAGTTTACTTATTATAATTTTAGGCTTCATTGTCTATATTGTAGCTTCAAAGCTGGGGTTAATAGGCCGAGAAAAGAAAGAATTTAAGATGGGTAGCTTTATGGCAAAGCTGATCAAATATTTAAGCGTGGATAGAATTTATTGTAATATTGTTACATTAATAGATAAATTATGTAAAAAGCTCGACAGTATACAACCACGAGATTTGAATATACACCTATCCTGGATAATTCTGTCTTTAATTGCATTGTTTGTGACATTATTCTTTGTAGTAGCTTAGTTTTTTATAAATTTCCCTTTTTCTACCTTGTAGACGCTATTTCTTCAAAATATTAGTAGCCAATAAATTAATTAGTTAATTGGTGAATTAATCTTAATCTTTATCTTAATCGGTCAATTGGGCAATCAAGAAAGATATCTCAAATAGATATAAATTGAAGCGATGATAAAATCAAGTATAACCAGAGGAAAAGCTATTTTAACAAAATACCAGAAGGGGATTGGTTGATTATTTTTTTCGGCAATATCAGCAACTATTAAGTTAGATGCTGTCCCAATTAGGGTACCATTAGCCCCAATATTCGTTCCTAAAGCAAGTGCCCACCATAGTACGGTAATGTTAGTAGGCCCAAGATGATAGGAAATATTTTCAATTATAGGAATAGTTAAGGCTACAATGGGGATATTATCGAAGAAGGAGGACATGAAGGTAGATAATCCAAGAGTGATAAAACTTAAAAAGTTTAAATTTTCCCCTGAAAAAATTAAAAGTTTAGAAGATATAATTTCAATTAATCCATTTTCCACAAGAGTCCCCGCTAAGATATTTAATCCCATTAGAAAGAAAATTATCCTCCAATCAATTTGAGCATAGATTTCATCTGGTCTATCTTGGCTGATGATTAGTAAAATTATTGCACCTGATAAATAAATTATGGCTAGATTTAGATTGATTATATGGGAAAAGAAAGATGCTATAAGAACGATACTTAAAATCAACAAAGAATTTTTAAATAGAGTAGGATTAGTAATAGCCTTTTTTTCATCAATCTTATTAAGGCGGGAAATAATTTCTGTTGGTATATTATTTTTTCTAAGAGTATCTTTAAAAAGATTAATGAGATAAAATATATTTACTGTTATGAGTATTAATGATATTGGAGTCATATGGTATATAAAATCATAAAAATTTAGATTAGCAGCAGATCCTATCATGATATCGACTGGAGTTCCAATGTAGGTTGCCATTCCACCAATATTGGAAAATATAATTTCTGAAATTAGAAAAGGCAAGGGGGATATTCCTAAGATATATGTAATAGCCAAAGTAATATTTGCTAGAAAGAGTAGTGTTGTAATCTCATCTAATATCGAGGAGAGAAAACCAGCCAAGAAAGAAAGGGTGATTAAAAGAATTAAAGGATTTCCTTTGCTATATTTAATAACTTTTAGAGCTAAATATTGGAATATCCCACTCTCTTTTGCTATTATAGTAAAGATCATCATTCCAATGATAATTCCCAATTTATTAAAATCTATATAAGTGATAGCCTTATTAAAGGTTATTAATCCTAAAACGATGGTTAAAATTGCCCCAAAAAAAGTAGAGGTTGTTCTAATTCTACGGTTGGTAAATATTAAAAAATAAGTTATAATTAAAACAATTAAGCTAAGAATTAATTTAATCATTTTTATAATTCCTTAAAATACTTATTATAGGATTAAAAAAATAGTATTGGACCGAATAGGCTGTAGAATGTACTAACAAAAATTATAGCATATAATTTTTGTTAGTACATTAATAAAGTTAAACATATTTTTTAGATTTTAAGATATGTTTATGAAAAAGGAGAAGCAGAAAATGTGGTTAGATTTTCTTTTCGGATCATTATCAAAAAATATAGGAATTGATTTAGGCACTTCTACCACCCTTGTACATATCAAGGGGAAAGGAATTGTCTTATACGAACCGTCAGTTGTTGCTTTTAAAGATGGGGGGAATAGGATATTAGCAGTCGGGGAGGAGGCGAAAAAGATGCTGGGGAGAACTCCCCGAGGTATATTTACCGTCAGACCCTTAAAAGAAGGTGTAATAGCTGATTTTGAAGTCACTGCTGAAATGTTAAAATATTTTATTAAAAAAGCTCATAATTCTAATCGTTTTGCAAGGCCGTCGGTTGTAATTTGTGTTCCTTCCGGAGTTACGGAGGTAGAAAAAAGAGCAGTATCGGAAGTCGCTTACAAATGTGCAGCGGGACGGGTATTTTTAATAGATGAGCCTATAGCAGCTGCGATTGGTGTAGGGCTTCCTATATTTGAACCCATGGGGAATTTGGTAATAGATATAGGAGGAGGAACTTCCGAGGTAGCCATAATATCTTTAGGAGGGATAGTGGTAAGCGAATTAAGTCAAGTTGCCGGGGATTATATCAATGAAACCATCAGTAAATACGTTAAACAAGCACATAATTTATTTATTGGTGAATTAACTGCAGAAGAAATTAAGCTTGGTTTATCCACGAATAAGGCAGATGGAGAAAAAGATGATTATGAGATTAGGGGGAGAGACAAAGTTACGGGTCTCCCTAAAATAATTAAAATTTCTAAAGATGAATTAAGGGAAGCCATTTCTGAACCTCTAAGAATAATTGCTAATATTGTGAGGATGGCCTTAGAAAAAACACCTCCTGAATTGATCTCAGATATTGTGGATAAGGGAGTGATTATGACTGGCGGGGGTTCACTTTTAATAGGTTTACCAGAACTTTTACAAGAAGAGATAGGTATTCCAGTTTTTATATCTCCAAAACCGGTATACTGTGTGATTAAGGGGATAGGAAAGGTCTTGGAGGATTTTAATTTTTACCAAAGAGTGCTAATTAGAACATCCAAAACAGTTTGAATTAGCGTAGAGCGTCAAAAATACAGTGATAAGTGATGAGTAACGTGTGACAAGTAATAAGTTTTGAGTTACAGGTTACAAGATGGAATAATTGACCAATTTGCCAATTGACCGATTGACCAATTAAATTGCAAGACTGATTTATAGTTTATAATTTATAGTTTTTAGATAAGAAAATTAGCTATCAGTAAAAAATTAAAAGCTTAAAGTGAAAAGATAAAAAACATAATTTAAAACATAAAACATTTTCGTATTTCAAATAAAGTATTTCTTTAATGGGTTGGATTTATCCGACCCGAGCTTTTCGGGATTGATAAGTCAAGCTCCTTGTCATTCCCATAAAACTTGTAATTCGAAACTTATTAGTGTATTTTAACTGGATAACCGGGTAACTGGTTAAACTATACATGCGAGATACTAATCAGTTAACTGGCAAACTGATTTGACTGGTTAACCGGCAGATTAATCGGGCAATCGGTCAATTGTATTATTTTGTCTTTCTTATCTTTAATCTTTAATTGGTCAATTGGAGAATTGGTCAATTGGCAAATTGGTGAATTGAGGAATTGGGAATTTGAAAAAAATATCATCTCAACACAATGCTTTAGTAATTTTTATTATATTAATTATTATAACTATTTTTATAATGACTATAGACTACCATGGCAAAATGTACTTTAATTGGTTAGAGAGTACCGGATTAAGACTTTTTTCCCCAATTAATCGGGGGATAACTTTAGTTGCTGACAATACAAAAAACTACTTAAAAGCCATAGCCGAATTTAAGAGACTGGAAGAAGAGAATAAAGAGCTAAAAGAAAAAATTGAAATTACCTATCAGGAAAACGCTACATTAAAAGAAAAATTGATAGCCTATGATAGGTTGAAAAAGCTGTTAGAACTTAAAGAAACTTTTTCTTATGAAATGATCCCCTCTTTGGTAATCAGCCGGGAACCAGGAAACTGGTTTAATAGTATAATTATTGATAAAGGAATAACTGATGGAGTAGAGAAAAATATGGCGGTGGCAACTCACCGTGGATTGGTTGGCAGGGTAGTTAGTGTCGATTCCCGAACAGCAAAAATATTATTAATACTAGATCAAAGAAGTGCTGTGGGAGGCATGACTCAGAGATCAAGAGATATAGGGGTAGTGAAGGGAAGCGAAAGCAATTATTGCTATATAGAATATCTTTCCAATGATGCTGATGTAAAAATAAATGATGTAGTGATTACTTCCGGATTAGGAAGCATTTTCCCCAAGGGAATTATTATTGGTAAGATAGTTGGGATAAAAAAGGAAAGCCATGATTTATTTCAAAAAGTAATAGTAAGACCAGAGGTGGATTTTACTAAATTAGAAGAAGTATTTGTAGTGAAAAAATCCGAATAGAATTCGATTGGATTGGGTTAATAAAAATATAAACTCATTACTCATTACGGGCAGACACAAGGTCTGCCCTTACTAATTTTTCCTGTATTTTGACGCTATATTATATGCTAACGACTAATTTAATCAGCCACTGGTTATAATAGTTGCTTAATTGATGGATTTGTATTAAACTAATTAACCAACTAACCAATTAATTGGTCAATTGGTTAATCGGTCAATTGGTCAATTAAGTTAAGGAGGAACCATCATTTACAAGGTAAAAAAATTAGAAAATGGTTTAAGGATCGTAGTAGAAGAAATGCCCTACATGAAATCAGTAGCTATTGTTTTCGGAATAGGAGCCGGATCAAGGTACGAAGCACAAAAACGTCAAGGAATTTCTCACCTCATCGAACATATGCTATTTAAAGGAACTAACAAGAGAAAGAGCACTTTAGAAATATCTCAGGTAATAGAAGGTATTGGCGGAGAAATAAACGCTTCTACCTCTAAAGAGACAACTCATCTATATACTAAAGTTCCTCAGGAACAATTTAAGGTTGCTTTTGATGTATTAGCTGATATAATATTAAATTCGTTAATTAGAGAAGAAGATCTTCATAAGGAAAAAAATGTAATTACCGAGGAGATTAAGAAATATCAGGATATACCGGAAGAATTAGTAGAAATCTTGCTTGACAGAATAATGTGGAAAAATCATCCTCTGGGTAGGCCTGTTCTCGGAAATGAAAAAAGTGTGCTTAGCATGCAAAGAGAAGATATCTTATCATATATAAATAAATATTATCGTCCCAACAACTTAGTAATAAGTGTTGCAGGAAATATTAAGACAGCAGAAGTAATTCTGCAGGTCGAAAAATATTTTAAAATAATGGAAAAATGTGAAGTTAAAAATTATTTACCCGCAAAGGATAATCAGAAAAATACTCAAATAGGAATAAAATTTAAAAAGAGTAACCAGACTCATCTTTCTTTTGGTTTTCCCGGAATTTCCCGGCTAGATCCTGATAAATACTCTGCGGATTTATTAGATATAATATTAGGCTCGGGATTAAGTTCCCGGCTTTTTCAAGAAATAAGAGTCAAAAAAAGTTTAGCTTATGATATCCATTCATTTATTCAGTATTTTAATGATATCAGTTCTTTTAATATTTATGCCGGTATCGATTCAAGTAAACTGAGGGAAACTATCCAGACAATTTTAGAGGAACTTAATAAAATAAAAGATAATAATTTAGAAGAAGATGAATTGAGAAAAGCAAAAGAAATGTATAAGGGTGCACTATCTTTAGGTTTGGAAAGTACTTTAAACAGGGCATTTTGGTTGGGGGATAGGATGCTTTTATATGGTAGACCTTCAGCTTTTGACGAAATAAAAGAAAAAATTGAAGAAGTAAAATTGAAAGATATTCAAAAAATGGCTCAAAATATTTTTACCAAAGATAAAATAAATTTATCTATTGTTGGTCCCTTCAAACAAAAGAATAAAGAAGAATATGATTCTCTTCTGCAGAAATTATGTTAGTCGATAATGAAGTATAGCGGGTAGCGTATAGTATATAGCGAAAAACGAAAAGCGCAAAACGTAAAGCCATAGCTCAAAATTTAAAATTTAAATACGTAGCGTTGTATATTAAGTTTCGTTTATCCTATCTCATATAACATACTTCAAAACTAAAAAACTAAAGAAGTAAAAACAGAACTTAAAATTTTAAATCTATGAAAAAGTTTTGAATTTTAAATTATGGTTTTTCGCTTTTCGTTTTAAGTTTTTAATTGTATACTAAAAGCCGAGGACCGAAAACTAGTTTTTTATCTAAAAACTAAAAACTAGTTATATGATTTAATCGGCCAATTGGTGAATCGGTTAATTGGGCAATTGGTGGATAAGGATATAGTAACATGCCTTTAAAATTAGGAATGGGAGATATTATTAGATTGAAGAAGAAACACCCTTGTGGTGGTTTCCATTGGGAAATTACCAGAACCGGTATTGATATTGGCTTAAAATGTCTTTGTTGCGGCAGAAAAGTCTTGGTTCCCCGGGTAAAATTAGAGAAGAAAATTAGAGAAATTATTCCTAGGGATTAAAAAAATATAATATTTTTTCATTTTGCATCCTAAACTTTTTTCTCTAGTTCTTTTTCTTCACGCGATACGCAATACGCGATACGCAATACGAATAAAAACTTGCTATCGAAAATATCTGTGATATAATGTAAATCGTTTTATATTTACAATTTCCTTGCTCCTGAAGAATCTTTCGGGGGCTGATTAAACCGAAAGGAGGTGTTAACAGATGAGAAGTTATGAAATAATGCTTGCCCTAAATCCCCAGTTAGAAGACAAAGAACTAGATTCCTTATTAGATAAATTTAAAAAGATTATTACCAACGCAAAGGGAGAAATAACTAAGACAAATAAATGGGGCAAAAGAATGTTAGCTTATGAAATTAAGGATTTCACAGAGGCGATTTATGTTGTTTTAAATTTCAATATAGATGAAAAAATTATTCCTGAACTTGAAAGAGTTATGAAGTTAGAAGAAAGAATTATCAGATATTTATTAACCTTACAAGATAAAGAAAAAATTCAAAATAAAGATAGCTGATTAATTATTTAAAGAAATACTAAAAAGAGAAAATAGATTAAGAAGGAGGAAAAATACAAATTGATAGCACGATATGGTTCTTTTAGAAAACCACAAAGGAAAGTTTGTCTTTTTTGCAAAGAAAAAATAGTAGCTGATTATAAAGATGTAGATTTATTAAGAAAATTTATTACTGAACAAGGTAAAATGCTGCCTCGTAGAGCAACCGGAAACTGCGCAAGACATCAACGTACACTGGCTATATCTATAAAAAGAGCAAGAGAAATAGGACTTCTCCCTTATGTGGCGAAATAAATTAGTATATAGTAAGCAAGAAGAAGTCAGAAGCCAGAATTCTGTATCTAGAATAATCTTAACCATATAATACTATATATGGAATTATTCTGACTCCTGGCTCCTGAATTCTGGATACCTAAATAATTTTATTAAAAAATATTTGAATTATAGTTTTCCATTTTTAAATTTAAATATTTAGTTTGAGAGGCTTATTTATTGACTGAACAAATTCCAACTAAATCGATAGTTGAGGGTGCATTTTTAGCAGCAATTACTGCTGTTTTATTTATTATCAGTATTTACATTCCCCTGTTAGGTACACTGGTAAGTTTTTTGTGCCCCCTACCGATTATAATTTTATGTTTACGCCATAGCATAAAGTTTGCCATTATCTCAACTTTTATATCAGGGATTTTGGTAACTATTCTAGCTGGTCCCATACAAGGGCTTATGGTTCTATTAGGTTTCGGAATATTGGGATTGACTTTAGGGTTTGGTATAAAAAAAGAATTATCCTTAACCGATATTATTATCATTGGAAGTGTAGCTTCCCTTGTTTCTAAAGGCTTAATCCTTTTAATCGGTTTTTGGGTTTTAGATCTCAACACCGTATTATTTGATATTGAAGAGATAGATAAAATTATAACTCAATCTTTGAATTTTTATAGCAATATGGGACTATCTCCGGAACAATTAGCTACCCTGAAAGATTCCTTAACTCAAACCATTAGTATTGTTAAGATAGCATTCCCGGGAATGATTATTCTTGCTTCAATTTTTGATACTATTTTAAATTACTGGGTAGCTCGTTTGATTTTAAAGAGATTTGGATATAAACTAGCTAGCTTTTCACCCTTTCCTAACTGGAGAGCTTCCAAGTCTTTTTTTTGGAGTTATCTTTTAGGGATGGTATTGATAATTCTAGGAACAACTTACAAGATACCTCTTTTAAATAAAATTGGAATAAATATTCAAGTTTTTTTTGCAGTGGTATTTTTGATTTATGGTCTTTCTTTAACCGGCTTTATCTTAGAGCGGTTTAAAATTAAAAATTTTTTAAAGTGGGTTATATATATTCTGGTGTGTTTTCAACCTCTTTTATCCCAAATTGTTGTCTGGGCAGCCATGCTAGATATATGGATAGATTTTAGAAAATTACTCATTGCCAGAAAAGAATAGATTAGTCGTTAGTGAATAGTAAATAGTATTTGTATATTAGCGTAAAGCGTTTAGCGTATAGTTATAGCTAAAAACGAAAAGCGCAAAACTATAACTTAAAACTTAAAATTGAAGAAAATGTTTTGAATTTTGAATTATGATTTTTAGCTTTTCGCTTTAAGTTTTTAGTTACATACAGAAAAATGTCAACTGAAAACCAGTATTTGATGCCAACGAATAATAAATCTTGCTAAAAACGACGGAAAAATTTATAATAAATAGAGAATAGAACAGGGAGGCTTAAAAGATGAAAATAATTTTGAAACAAAATATAGAAAAAATTGGACAAGTAGGAGACGTAGTTGAAGTAAGCGATGGCTTTGCCCGTAATTTTTTAATTCCCCAAGGTAAAGCAATTTCTTTTACCGTAGATAATTTTAAACAAATAGAATATTTAAAGAAACGAGAAGCAGAACAAAGAGAGGGAGAGTTGAAAGAAGTTAAGGAATTAGCAGAAAAAATTAATAATATCTCCCTGGAAATTAAAGTTAAAGCTGGGGAAGAAGGAAAGCTTTTCGGTTCTGTAACCAGCAAAGATATTGTAGAAGCTCTATTAAAGGAACACGGAATTGAATTAGATAAAAAGAAACTTAATTTAAAAGAATCCTTAAAAAAATTGGGTGTCCATACTATACCGGTTAACTTACACAAAGATGTAACTCCTCAAATTAAAGTTAATTTAATTTCTGATTCCCCGTCTGAGTAGGGACAGGAAACAGAGGAAACAAAAAAGAATAAATCAGTATTTAGTATTTAGTATATAGTATAAAGTAAAGAAGATAAAAACTAGGAGAAAGAAGAAAGAAAATAGAGTAAAATACAGTGACAAGTGATGAATAATATGTCTCAAGTTGCAAGGTTCGAGTTTCTATAGAGAGGTAAGGGCTTGATTTATCAAGCCCGCAAAACTCGGGTCGAATTAATTCGACCCCTACATTAAGAGCTATAATTTATACGCTAATAGTCGCACTATAGAATGGGACATTCTGAAGTATTTTGAATTCTGATTTTCTTAACGCAATACGCAATACGATATACGATATACTATCGACTATTTAAAACGGAGAAAAAGATGGATTTAGGCAGGAATCCTCCTCAAAATATTAGTGCAGAACAGGCTGCTTTAGGGTCAATGTTGCTTCAGGAAGACGCTATTTTGCAGGGTGTGGATATTT
>JBAUBA010000230.1:0-8587 GCA_049676265.1 Atribacterota bacterium | reverse complement strand
TGATATCAATGATTGTTTTAAAATTACGGGGAATGATGTTAAAATGAAAGTTAAAATTGTTCCCGGTTCATCCAAGAATAAAATTATCGGAGCATATAATAACGCTTTAAAAATTTCTATCGCCGCCCCGCCGGTCGAAGGAAAAGCCAATAAAAAATGTATTGCCTATTTAGCTAAGTATTTCGATGTGGCGAAGTCAAAAATTGAAATAATTTCGGGTCAAACCGGTAAAAATAAACTTATCAAGATTTACGATATCAGCCAGGAAGAATTTTTAGATAAAATAAAAAAAATTAGTTAAAAATTCCCTCTCACCCTAACCCTCTCCCTCCGAGGGGAGAGGGGATAAGAAATCCAAATCTTCTCTTATTAAGCAAGAGACTTATTTTGCTATTTAGCTAACCAACTAACTAATTCTTAACTAGATACGATTCACGAGATAAGAGATACGAATTTATTCTGAATTTTGTCTTCTATTTTCTTTACTATATACTATCTTATTCTGGCTCTTGAATTCTGTCTTCTTGCTTCTTTTTTCTTTACTATATACTCGATACTTGTTTTCTTGACGCAATACGCAATACGCAATACGCAATACGAGAAACATTGACACAAACCAATTTAATATGCTATTATTACGAATATTAAAAATAGAATAGCTGTTTATTTAATTTGAGGAAAAGTAGGTAGATATAATTTGGCAGCGAGTAGGGACAGTGGGAGCCTATAAATTCTTTCTATCCAAAATCACCTTAATATTTCTAATCGAAATTGTTTTAAAAGTAGATTAGGGCGGTGAACATCGTTAAAAACCGGAGTATATTTATTTGTTTAAATATATTTACTCCTTGAGTTCATTATCGTGAGGTAATGATAAAAATTGGGTGGTAACACAAGAACTTTTAACCTCTTGTCCTTTTACGCGGCAAGGGGTTTTTGTTATATTAGATAAATTATAAAGCGCGAGGAGTGATTCAAATGGAATACAAAGATACCTTAAATTTACCAAAAACAAAATTTAAAATGAAAGCGAATTTAGCCCAGGAAGAGCCCAAATTATTAGAATTTTGGGAAGAACAGGAAACATATAAGAAAGTACTGGAAAAAAAGAAAAACCTGGAAAAATACATCTTACATGACGGACCTCCCTATGCAAATGGCAATATACATATCGGGACCGCCTATAATAAGATATTAAAAGATATAATTCCCAAGTATAAATCGATGAAAGGGTATAATTCCCACTATGTTCCGGGGTGGGATACCCACGGCTTACCTATAGAGTTTCAGGTTACCAAAGATATGAAGGTTGACTTAAGTGAGGTAAACCCGGTTGAACTTAGGAAGAAGTGTACAGAGTATGCCAAACATTATATTAACGTGCAAAGGGAAGAGTTTAAGCGATTAGGGGTAATGGCAGAATGGGAAAACCCCTATCTAACCCTTAACCCTGCTTATGAGGCAGAACAGATAGAAATATTTAAAAAGATGTTTTCCAAAGGATATATCTACAAAGGATTAAAACCGGTATACTGGTGTGCTAATTGTGAAACAGCTCTGGCAGCAGCGGAGATAGAATATCACGACAAAGAATCTTCCTCTATATATGTTAAATTCTTGGTAAAAGATAGTTTGGGAAAAATATTCCCGGAGATCAAAGAAGAAGAAACCCATGTACTTATCTGGACTACTACCCCCTGGACTATTCCCGGCAATATGGCCGTTGCCTTAAATCCTGAGATTGAATACAGTTTGGTTAATACAGAAAAAGGGAATCTCTTGTTGGCGTCCGCCCTGGTAGAAAAAGTAATGAAAGAAACTAAAATTGTTGATTATAAGGTTATCGGAAAAGCAAAAGGTAAATTATTTGAGGGTTTAAAATGTAAACATCCTATCTTTGACCGAGACTCGCTAATGATATTAGGAGATCATGTTTTATTGGATGAAGGGACCGGTTGTGTACATACCGCTCCCGGACATGGACAGGAGGATTATGAGATAGGAATAAAATATAAAATTCCTATATTTACTACCCTTGATAGCCAGGGAAAATTTAACCAGGAAGGCGGAAAGTTTAAAGGATTAACTTATAAAGAGGGGAATATTGCTGTAATAGAAGAATTAACCAAGAATGGAGCTTTATTGAAGGTTGGTAAAATAACGCATTCTTATCCTCACTGTTGGCGTTGTAAAAAACCGGTAGTATTTCGGGCGACCGAACAATGGTTTGTTAACATCGAGGCTTTTCGTGATTTAGCCCTAAAGGAAATAGAAAAGGTCCAATTTATTCCTGCCTGGGGCAAGGAAAAAATGAAAGGTATGGTGGAAAACAGAACCGACTGGTGCATTTCCCGCCAAAGGGTATGGGGAGTGCCCCTCCCGGTTTTCTACTGTAAAGGATGCGGAGAAATTATAGTAAATGAAAAAACTATAAATTCGGTTAAAAAATTATTCCTGGAAAAAGGGTCAGATTCCTGGTTTGCTCTGTCTGCCCAAGAAATTCTACCCAAAGATTATCAGTGCCCTCATTGCAAGGGTAAAAATTTTGAAAAAGAGAAAGACATAATGGATGTATGGTTTGACTCCGGATGCAGTCATGCGGCAGTACTTAAGACGAGAGATGAACTCCATTGGCCGGCGGAATTATACCTGGAAGGGACAGATCAGCATAGAGGCTGGTTCCAAACCTCACTGCTGACTTCGGTGGCTGCTTTTGAAGGAGCACCTTATAAAACAATTCTGACTCATGGTTTCATTGTCGATGCAGAAGGCAGGAAAATGTCCAAATCCGTTGGTAATGTCATTGCTCCTCAAGAGATTATTGAAAAATATGGAGCAGATATATTGAGATTATGGGTGGCTTCTTCTGATTACCGCACAGATATCAGAATCTCTTCTACGATATTAGATCAATTGGTGGAAATATACCGGAGGGTTAGAAATACCGCCCGGTTTATCCTGGGAAATTTATCCGACTTTAATCCTGATACAGATGCAGTTTCCTATGATAAACTTAGCGAATTAGACAGATTAGTTTTAAGTAATTTTCAAAGTTTAGTGAAAAGAGTAAATGAGTGCTATGATAAGTTTGAATTTCATTCCTTCTATCATGAGATTCATAACTTCTGTGCTGTCGATTTGAGTTCATTTTACCTTGACATAATTAAAGATAGGCTATATACCGCATTTGCCGATTCCGAAGAACGTCGGGCAGCTCAAACAGTATTGTATCAGATAATAAATGATTTGGTTAAACTGATTGCACCGGTATTAAGTTTTACCGCAGAGGAAATCTGGCAGCACTTAAGAGAAATTGAAAAAGGCGAAGAAAGTGTTTTTCTTACCCTCTGGCCGGAAGTAAATGAAAATTATAGGGATAGAAAATTAGAAAAAAAATGGGGCAGCATCTTAAAAATTAGAAAAGATGTTCTAAAAGCCTTAGAAATAAAAAGAGGGGAAAGTTTTATCGGTAACTCTTTAGAAGCGCAGGTAAATATTTATACCGAAGATAAAGAAGTTTATGATTATTTAATCTCTTTTAAGGAAAAGCTGGAAAGCATATTTATTGTTTCTAAAACCGATATAGTTCGCGGAGAAGTGGAAAAAGGTTTTTCTTCTAAATGCTATATGGGCGTTGAATTTCCAGATATTAAAATACTGATAACCAGGGCACCGGGTAAGAAATGTGAAAGGTGCTGGTGTTACAGTGAGACAGTAGGGGAAGACCAAAAATACCCGACGATTTGTGAAAAATGTGCTAAAGTAATGCATGAACATTTTGAGGAGTAAAAAAATACTATGGGATTTATACTTTTTGTCCTATTTATTATATTGCTTGATCAGGCAAGTAAATTGTACATTCAGTACAGCATGCATATTGGAGAGTCTATAGCGGTAATTGAAGGGATATTTCATATTACTTATATAGAGAATCCTCGAACCTCCTTTGGTCTTTTTGAATATAATTCCTCGTTCTTTGTAATAGCGGTGGTAATTTCCGTAATTTTGGTTATTTTAATCTACAAAAAAATTATTTTTAAGAAAGACCCTTTTATGTACATCCCTTTAACGCTTGTCCTGGGTGGTGCAATAGGCAACCTCATTGATCGGGTGAGAGTTGATGGCAGAGTAATAGATTTTATAGATTTTAGAATCTGGCCGGTTTTTAATTTTGCCGATTCGGCGATAGTGTGCGGAATGTTGATATTATTGATTCATGTTTTGTTTCATGCCCCGGAAAAAGAAGATGAGGGAGAAAAAGGAGAAGGGGAAAAATGGGAAGAAGAGGAAGATAATATAATGAATATTAAAAAATATAAAGAACAAGATGGGGAGTGAGGTTTAATGTATAGAATTTTATTTACTATTGGTTCATTTTCCATCTATTCTTACGGATTGATGATTGCTTTAGCTTTTATTACAGCCATTCTTTTAGCAATGAAAGAAGCAAAAAAAAGTGGAGAAGACCCGGAAAGAGTTTTAGATATAAGTCTGTATGTCATTTTAGGTGCCCTAATAGGGGGTAGATTGGGATATGTTTTAACCTATCTTGATTACTATATGAAAGACCCGGTGAAAATATTGTATTTCAGGCAGGGCGGATTAAGTTTTTTAGGGGGATTTTTAGTAGCTTATTTCCTGTGCTGGCTGTATGTTAAAAGAACCAAGATTTCATTTTGGAAATATGCGGATATCGGCGCTCCCTCCATTGCTATCGGAATAGGTATCGGTAGGATAGGCTGTTTATTAAATGGTTGTTGCTTTGGCGTAGTATCAGAAAATTACGGCATTAAGTTTCCTTCTTTACATATGCCCCCGGTGTATTTACAGCAATTAAATGATGGATTGATTGCCTCCGGAAGTTCCTGTACTCTCCCGGTAATTCCTACCCAAATCTACACTTCTTTATATGGCTTTCTAATATTTTTTATCCTTCACTGGATGAAAAAATACAAGAAATATGATGGATTCCTTATGCTGAGTTTTTTCATATTATATTCAATTTCCCGCTTTACCGTAGAGTTTTTCAGATTTTACGAAAATAATTACAAAGTATTTAATTTGTTAACTCCTACCCAGACTATTTTGATAGGCGTTGTGTTGGTTTCCCTGGTGTCAATGAATATTTTGAAGAAGAAAAGTACAACTAGCGTAGAGCGTGGAGAGTAGAGTTATGGGCAGCAAGTGAAAGCGAGATAACAAATAAGTATCGAGAATATAGTATATAGTGAAGAAAAAGAAGTCAGGGGTCAGAATAAAAAAAGAAATGTCATTGCGAGTGACCACAGGGAGCGTGGCAATCTCGGGATTGAGATTGCTTCCCCTGCTTTCGCTGGGGTAGGCTTATTTCACTCCTCATAATGACAAAACACTTTAAATTTTGAATTATGGCTTTACGCACGGTATATCCCGTAAATACTCCTGAATTCTGATTTTCTTAACGCGATACTCGATACGCAATACGCAATACGATATACTAACGACTAATTTAAAAACTTGTCAAAGGACTGTTCTCTGATAAATGATTGAAAAAGAAAAAAGTTTAATATTCACAGGCGAAGATAAAATCAGAATTGACCTCTATTTAACCCATGAAGAGATATATCCTTCCCGATCCCAGATAAGAAATTTAATCACCCAAGGTAAAATAAAAGTAAATAACCATCCGGTTAAACCAAGCTATATCTTGAAAAATGGGGACGTGATAGATTTAAGTCTGCCCGAAAATAAAGAATTAGAGATTAAGGCAGAGGCCATCCCCTTAGATATAATCTATGAAGATGAATATCTGGTGGTGGTTAATAAACCGACAGATATGATCGTTCACCCTGCAGGGAGGATTCGTTCCGGCACCCTGGTGAATGCCCTGCTTTATCATTGCCAGAATTCTTTATCGGGGATAGGCGGAGTGATTAGGCCGGGTATTGTTCACCGTCTGGATAAAAATACTTCCGGTCTGATGGTAGTGGCAAAAAATGATTTTGCACATCTTGACCTGTCAAAGCAGATAAAGGAACACCAGGTAACTAAAAAATATCTCACCTTGGTCCACGGTAATATGAAAAATGATTCCGGAATTATCGATGCGCCGATAGGCCGGAGTCTGAAGAACAGGAAAAAAATGGCAGTGACAGTGGAAGGGAAAAGCAGAGAAGCGATAACCCATTTTAAAGTGTTAAAAAGATTTTCCGGCTATACTTTGGTCGAAGCAACTCTTCGTACGGGTAGGACTCATCAGATAAGAGTACATCTGGCTTTTATCGGCCATCCCATTGTTGCTGACCAGCTATACGGCCACAAAAGACAGGGATTAAATATCAGCAGGCAGGCTTTGCATTCTCATGTTTTAGGTTTTGTACATCCCTCATCTAAAAAATATATGGAATTTTCTACCCCTTTACCTCAAGATATGCAGAAAATAATTGATTATTTAGAAGAGGGTGGAAAATAGAAAAATATCAGAGTTATTTTTGAGAGACCTTCTCCATGCTCCTGATTTCTTCCGGATCTACTTTTATCCAAAGACTCTTTTCTTGAGAATAAATAACCATTCCCGGCTTGGCATTTTTAGGTTTTTTTACATACTTCTTAAAAGTATAATCAACCAATACTTTATCAGCTTTTTTAGCTTTACTAAAATAAGCGGCTAAATTTGCAGCCTGAATTAAGGTGTCAAGCGGAAGAGATTGTTTACTCCCTTTATTTTTAATGATAACATGAGACCCCTGAATGTTTTTTGCATGAAGCCAGGTGTCATTGCCGGAAGCCAATTTAAAGGTTAAAAAATCATTTTGCAAGTTGCTTTTCCCTACATAGATTTCCCAGCCATCTTTAGAGATATATTTAACCGGGGCTAATCTATTTGTTTCATTTTTTGTTTTTTTAAGAGGAGCAGTTGTCTTCTTTGCCCATCCTAATTTCGTTAGGTTATTATAAATTTTGAGCAGATTCGGAAGAGAATTGATTTCCTGTTTATATAATTTCTGAAGCTCGGTCAGCCGTGCAAGCTTTTGCCCATGGTTCTTTAACTGCTCGAAAATTATCTGGAAACTATCTTTTGTTTTCCGGTATTTTTTGAAATATAAACGGGCATTCTCTAAAGGGGTGAATCTTTCGTTTAGCGGGATGGTTATACTTTCCTGCCGGGGAGAATAATAGTTAATGACATTAATTTCCCGGTCTCCTCTTTTAATACCGGAAAGATTTGCCTTTATCAGTTCACCGCTTATCTTGTAGTTTTCACAATTTTTCACTTCTTCAAGTTTTTTTTGGCAATCATTTATCTTGTTATTTATTTTCAACATATTTTTTCTGATTATCTGGTCTAACTTATTTTGAATAGATAGAATTTCCCGTTCTTTTTCCAGCTCGATAAATAGGGATTCCAGGCAGGAATTCGCATTAGTAAAAGTTTGCTTATGGTATTTGGGAAACTGAACTGAATCGATGATGGACCAGACTTTTATCTTTTTTGATAGGGGATCTAAAAAGATGGTCGGCTGAAAATTATAATTTTTGATATTAATTATAATTCTATTAAAAGAAATCCAGAGCATTTCTAAATCTTCCGCGGATGCCTTAGATATATTCATCTCCGGGGATAAATTTGCCTGAAGAACTACTTCTTTTGCACTCTGGGAGCTTATACCTATAAAACTGTCCTGCATCAGCTTCCACAAGCTTAAATCTTTATTTTCTGAAGGTGTGGAAGAAAAAATATTAAGAAAATCTTCCCGATTAATTTTTAAAGGATTCAATTTATTTTGCGAAGGAGGGGGGATATAGAGCTTTCCGGGCATAATCTCCCGGTGCCTGCTGATATTAAAATCTATTAGTTTTATGGCAGTTTCTATGCTTTTATCTTCTTTAAGAAGAATCATATTACCGTGTTTACCCATAAATTCCACCACCAGAATTTTATTTTGTACTTTACCGAACTTTTGGCAAGGTCTGATAATGAAATATAAAATACGGTCAAAATCGGAGTGTTCGATATCTGATATTTTCCCTCCCTTTAGTTGGTTTTGTAGAAGAGCTAAAAAAGGGGAGCTGATAGTCTTTTGTTTATTTTCTAATTTGGTAAAGTAAATTTCCGAAAGCGATGGGTCAATGGAAATATGGATATAAAAGGTTTCACTTTTTTTATTTGTGTCATTTAAGGCAAAAAGCTGATCAGGTTTTACTTCAATAATAATTTTATATTTTTTAGTCTGAATTAGGCTTATTATCTTTCCTTCTTTAAATTTTTCCAGAAGCTCTTTTCTTATTGCCTCTAAAGCGATGCTGTCCAGGGACATATTAATCTCCTTACTGATACATTTAACTTTAATATAATCTATTATAGAGGTATAATCAAGAAAATAAATGACAGATAACCGTCCCCTGTCATTTTTCAATCGGTCGATCGTTAAATTGGTGAATTGGCTAATCGGTCAATCGGTCAATTGATTGTTACGAAATTATTTGACAAGCAGCAGCTATTACCATAAAATTAATATGAAATTTATAATTTATAAAATTTAACAAACATAAGGGGAAATAAAATTGATTAAAAGCATGACCGGTTACGGTGTGGGAACGGTTAAAG
>JBAUBA010000229.1:0-2131 GCA_049676265.1 Atribacterota bacterium | reverse complement strand
CGACTATTTAAAACGGAGAAAAAGATGGATTTAGGCAGGAATCCTCCTCAAAATATTAGTGCAGAACAGGCTGCTTTAGGGTCAATGTTGCTTCAGGAAGACGCTATTTTGCAGGGTGTGGATATTTTAAGACCCGGAGATTTTTATAAAAAATCTCACCAGATTATTTTTAAGTGTGTCCTTGAGCTATTTGACAAGAGTAGGGCTGTTGATTTAGTCACTTTGACCGAGGAATTAAATAGGATAAATTTATTAGAAGAGATCGGGGGAATTACCTACCTAACCAATTTAATTAATAGCGTTCCTACTGCAGCAAATATAGAGTACTATGTCAAAATTATCGAAGAAAAATCTATTTTGCGTAACTTAATTAATAACGCTACTAAAATTATTTCTATGGGTTATGAAGAAAAAGAAGATGCTAAAATTTTGCTGGACAAAGCAGAACATTTGATTTTTGAGGTTTCAGAGAGAAATTTAGGGCAGTCTTTCGTTCCCATTAAAGAGATACTCCAAGATAGCTTTGAGAAGATTGAAGATCTATATCATAGAGATGAATTTATTACCGGGGTTCCCAGTGGTTTTGATGAATTTGATGATATTACTACCGGGTTTCAACCCTCTGAGCTTATTGTTATTGCCGGTAGACCCGGAATGGGCAAAACAGCTTTTTGTATGAGTGTTGCCCAGTATATCGCGGTCTCTAAAAATATACCGGTAGCCCTTTTTAGTTTAGAAATGTCAAAATCTCAGTTAGTTCAAAGGATGCTGTGTTCAGAGGCTCGGGTTGATGCCCATAATTTGAGAAAAGGACGATTAGCAGAATCAGATTGGCCTACACTTTCTATGGCAGCAGGTCGACTGTCTTCCGCCCCTATTTTTATTGATGATACAGCAGGGATTACTTGTTTAGAAATTAAGGCTAAAGCCAGAAGATTAAAAGCCCAACATAATCTTGGTTTAGTAATAATAGATTATTTGCAGCTTATTTCAAGTTCTGGCAGAGTAGAAAATAGGCAGCAGGAGATTTCAGAAATTTCTCGTTCTCTTAAAGGTTTGGCGAGAGAATTAAATGTTCCGATAATAGCAGTTTCCCAATTATCCAGAGCGGTGGAACAAAGAGATGGAAGAAAACCACGTCTTTCTGATTTAAGAGAGAGTGGGGCAATTGAGCAGGATGCTGATTTGGTTGTTTTTTTATACCGGGAGGAATATTATAAGCCAAAAACAGACAGGAAAGGCATTGCTGAGGTAATCGTTAGCAAACAGAGAAATGGTCCTACAGGTCAAATAGATTTAGCTTTCGTAAAAGAATATGCAAAATTTGAAAATTTATCCCGAACTCCAGAAGAGGAGAGAGAGTATTAAGTATAGCAATAGACCAATAATGTACTACACTAACGACTAATTTAATTTGAGAATCGGCCAATTAATTTTCTAATCTTTATTCTTATCTTAATCGGTCAATCGGTTAATTGGAGAATCGGTGAATTAATTTATTGGTAAATTGTACTAACTTGCACCTTACATCTTGTAACTTGCAAACTGTATTTAATACTAACGACTATTCATAACAACTGTTAATGTAAGCTTTAGTGGGGTATTTTAAGAAAGAAAAGAATAATTATCGCTTTTGTTTTTTTATCTTTTTTTTCTCTAGTTCTTTTTCTTCACGCGATACTCGATACGCAATACGCGATACGAATTAAGTTATTGACAGGTAGCAAAAAATATAGTAACATTTAGAAGCAAATTTTTTATGCTAGATATTTTTAGGGCCGTTAGCTCAGTTGGTAGAGCATCTGACTCTTAATCAGAGGGTCGCAGGTTCGAAACCTGCACGGCCCATCGAGAAAATAAAATGCCCCCATCGTCTAGGGGACAGGACACCGCCCTTTCACGGCGGCGACAGGGGTTCAAATCCCCTTGGGGGCACCATTTTATCTATTATAAAAAATGGGCGGATAGCTCAGTTGGCAGAGCACCTGCTTCACATGTAGGGGGTCACAGGTTCAAGTCCTGTTCCGCCTACCATTTTTTTAAAGGATATGATGCCGGCGTAGCTCAATTGGAAGAGCAACGGAATCGTAATCCGTAGGTTGTCTGTTCAACTCAGATCGCCGGCTCCAAA
>JBAUBA010000228.1:0-7342 GCA_049676265.1 Atribacterota bacterium | reverse complement strand
ATACTGTTCAGAGTATTGCACGAGCAAGAATTGATCTGCTTCCAATAGGATTAAAAGAGATTTTATATCAGGCATCAGTTTTAGGAAGAGATATTGAAATAAAACTTTTACAAAAAATTACCAATCTGGAAGTTAAAATATTATTGGAAATGATGAGAGAATTGCAAAAACATGAATTTATAGAAGAAGTAAAAGCAGCCCCTCAATTACAAAGATATTTTGCTTTTACTCATTCGCTTATCCAGGAAATAGCTTACAGTAGCCTGCTTTTTAAAACCAGAAGAAGCCTGCATAATAAAATAGGGTCAGTTATGGAGGTAATGTATTTATCTAAAATTGATGCAAAAGTTGAAGAATTGGCTTATCACTTTAAAAACAGTGATGACAAAGAGAAAGCGGTTTTTTATCTAAACAAAGCCGGCGATAAAGCTCAATCATTATATGCTTTTAAAAATGCTATAAATTATTATCGGAATAGTATTAAGATTTTAGAGTTAACGGAACTTGAAAAGGAACAACTGATTCAACTTTCAGAAATATGTAATAAGTTAGCTTTCTCCCAATCGATTATTGGAGAGAGAAAAGAAGCGGAAATTAATTTAACTAAAGCCTTAAAGTATTGCAGAAAAACCAGTGACAAAGATAATGAATCTTTGATATTAATGAGTATGGGAAATTTATATGGGGATATGGGTCAGTGGAGTAAGGCAATTGAATATTTCAAGAATAGTTTGCTGATTAGCGAGGAAATAAATAATTTAAGAAGGAAAGCAAGAGTAATAAAGAGCATTGGGTTGGCATATCTTTTTAAAGGAGATACTAAAAGAGGTCATGAATATCTTAAAGATAGTTTGAAGATTTGTGAAGAAATAAAAGCTGAAGTTCTGCTCGCTATGGTTCTGAATAATATGGGAATATATTATGATATGGTTGGTGAATGGGAAAATGCAATAAAATGTTATAAAAAAAGCATATCTATCTATAAAAAACTAAATAATTTAATTCAAATATCTAATACTATGGGAAATATTGGATTTGCTTATTCTTACTTGAATAAAACAAAGATAGCGATTTATCATTTTAAAGAAAGTATTATATTGTCAGAGAAAATCGGTGATATTTACAATAAAGGTATAAATTTAATTCATTTAGGCGAAGAATATCTTAAAAAGGATAATTTTAACAAAACAAAATATTATGTTATTCAGGCTGAAGAGATATTTAAAAAATTAGAAGATAAATTAGGTTTGGCAGATGTATATAGATTAAAAGCCAAGTTGCTTAAAAAAATAAAAAGATGGAAAGATTCTGAAATATTTTTCAAAAAAGCCATTAAAACCTATTCAAAATTCGGAGATAAGTTAAACGAAGGTGAAACCTATTATGAATTGGGCGATATGTTAATTTTAAAGAGAGATATAGATTTGGCTAAAAAGAATTTGATTAAATCACAAAAAATATTAAAGAATATTGGGACAAAAAAATATCTTAGGGAAATTGAAGAAAAATTGAATATTTTAAAAAAATAATAGAAATACTCGATACGATTCACGAGATACGAGATACGAATTTTTATTGATTTATTTGCATTTTATATTATTTGTAATATAATGTAAACGGGGGATGGTATAACGGAGTTTAAAATTTCAATGTAAACTCCCGATAATAGCAAATCAACCGAAAGGCTGAGACGCAAAGTCACAGACCTAAGGCTATTAAGTTGGCTATGGTAGCTGGGCCACCGAAGGAGATGATAAAAATGAAGAAAAAATTAGAATTAAAACTTCTGTCTGTTCTCTGTGTGATAGCATTCGTCTTTTTAGCTTTATCTGCCTCTGGCTTTTCTGGTAATAAAGAAAGGGTTGAAGAGTGGATAGGAGAAGAAGGCGGTTTTATTTCACTTGATGGTCGTGTTACTATCGAATTTGGGGAAGGTGTTCTGGCCAAGAAAACCAAAATATTCATTATAGATTTTGGTGACGGTCTTTACCAATTTGGGCCAGAAATAAAAGTTAATGGAACATTTACCGTTTGCTTTGCTGAACCACCAATTTCACTAGAGACTTTCAAACAAGGTGAGTGGATAGAAGTAGATAGTTATGATGGTAGCGCGTGTTTTGAAACTAACCATTTTTCACGATATCGTGGAGCTTGGTAAGTTTATAGAAATCTAAGATCATCCCCCCCCTTTTTTTCAGACCAATTTAATATTAGACTAAAAATAACCCCTGATAAATTCCGGGGTTATTTTATTTTACCGCCAATGTAATTAATTGACGCTTCTCTGGCAGCTATGTTAAAATCAGTAAGACAATTAATATAATATTTGCCTTGCTTGGGATTGCCACGCTCCCGTTGATCGCTCGCAATGACAGAGGGAAGGATAGCATAAAAATATGGAGAGTAAATTGTATGGTTGAAGAAAATAAAGACCCATATGGTAAATTAAAAAAGCAGATGTATTTAGCCAGAATAATATTCCATATACCTAATTTTATAAAGTTGTCCTTAAAATTGCTTAAAGACAAGAGAGTACCTTTTTATTTGAAATTGTTAGTATACGGGGCAATTGCTTATGTATTATCGCCGTATGATTTAATCCCTGATTTTTTAGTTCCGTTTTTTGGATTTTTTGAAGATATTATTATCGGAATTTTTTGTTTAATTGGTTTAGTTAAGGGTAGCCCGCCTGAAGTTGTAGAGGGATACGTAAAAGCAATAGATGCGGAGAATAAGCAGAAGTACAGGTTTTTTAGATAATTTGCCGATTCACCGATTGACCAATTCTCCAATTGACCGATTAAATTAAGTGACAATGAACGAACGGTATCAGGGTAAAAAGCGAAAAGCGCAAAACCAAAGCTCAAAACTTAAAATTAAGAAAAAATTGCTATATATGGAAGGGTAATTTATAAAATGGAAAATGTAGGGGCGTATTGCATACGCCCTCAATAATGTGTATAAAGCCGTAGGAAATAATTTTCGAAAGGAAATAAAACTGTATAATATGAAAATTGGAATTAAATCTTTGGGATGTCCTAAAAACTTTGTCGATACTGAAATAATTTGTGGGAAGTTAAGAGAAAAAGGATACCAGGTAAGTGAGAAGATTGATAGTTCAGATATAGTGATTATAAATACCTGCAGTTTCATAAGAGATGCTGTGGAAGAATCTATTGAAGAAATTCTAAATCTGGTAAAATTAAAGAAAGAAGGAAAGATAAAACATATAATAGTAACCGGATGTCTTCCTCAGAGATATAAAGATGACAATCTTAATCAGGAATTTCCTGAAGTTGATGCTTTTTTAGGAGTCGGAGATTTATTAAATATTGATCATGTAGTAAAAAGTGTTTTGCAAGGCGAACAAATCTATACAGTTTCTCCTGAACCTAAATTTCTTTATAACCATAATACCCCTCGAACTATTTTAACTCCTCAGCATTACGCCTATATTAAAATATCCGAAGGCTGTCAAAATAATTGTTTCTATTGCCTGATACCTCAACTCAGAGGAAATTATCGCAGTAGAAAGATGGAAGATATAATTGACGAAGTAAAAATACTTTCTGAAAAACAAAATCTTTTCGAGATTATTTTAATTGGCCAAGATACAACTTTATACGGAATCGACCTTTATGGAGAATATAAATTAGCTGAATTGCTAAAGAGACTTTCTCTTCTTAAATTAAATAATTTAAAATGGATAAGACTCCTATATACCCACCCTGCTCATTATAATGATGAATTAATTGAGGTTATAGCAAATTCTCCCAAGATATGTTCCTATCTGGATTTACCTTTACAGCATATAAGCGATAAAATACTAAAAAGAATGAATAGGCCGGTTAAAAAAGATTATATTATTTCATTAATTAATAAATTAAGAGATAGGATTCCTAATTTAACTTTGCGCACTACTTTTATGGTGGGTTTTCCCGGTGAAACTGATAAGGATTTTAAAGAGCTACTAAGTTTTGTTAATGAATTTCGATTTGAAAAGTTGGGAGCTTTTATTTTTTCCCGGGAAGAGGGAATTCCGGCTTATGATTTTCCTCAACAAATTCCCCTGCGAATGAAGAAAGAGCGCTTAACGGAATTAATGTTAACCCAACAGCCGATTTCAAAAGAAATAAATAGTACTTATATGGGAAAAAAAATAGAAGTGCTGATTGATGAAATACAATCGGATAAGCCGAAAATTGCTACGGGACGAACTAAAGGAGACGCTCCGGAGATAGATGGAAAAGTTATAATAAGGACGGATACGGCTCAAGTGGGAAAAATCATAAAAGTGAAAGTGACAGAAGCTCTCGAATATGATTTAATAGGAGAGATTAGTAAATAATTGAAAAGTATAAGAAGGGAGGGATTAATCTTGATTAAAGAAAGATTGAAAATATTTAGGGATAAAATAGAAAAAGAGAACAAAGAAATCGAATGGCTCTTAGTTAGTAACCTAAAAAACTTAAATTATTTAAGCGGATTTGACGGAGAAGGATTTGCTTTGATTGGGGCTGGCGGTAAAAATTACTTGCTAACTGATTCACGTTATACAGAACAAGCTGAAAAAGAAAGTCCTGATTTTAAAATTATAACTGATGAACCAAAGAAAAAAAACGCACGCGTGTTAGCATTAAAAAAGATAATTGAAAAAAATAAAATTAAAAAAATAGCTTTTGAAATCAGTAATTTAAGCTATGCTGATTTTAAGAAATATTCTGAAAGTTTTGAATCTATAGAATTTCTTCCTACAGAAAACATTATCGAGCAGATAAGAATGATTAAAGATAGGGAAGAAATCATTAAAATGAAAAAAGCTGCTCAGATAACCACAGAAAGCTTGAAGGATGTATTTGAAATGATAGAACCGGGTGTACGAGAGCTTGATATTGCCTCTGAGTTAGCTTATACTATGAGAAAAAAAGGAGCCCAAAAAGAAGCTTTTGAAACAATTGTAGTTTCCGGAGAAAGATCATCCCTGCCACACGGAAAACCTTCTGAAAAAAAGATTAAGGAAGGAGAGCTTATAACTATTGATATGGGAGCGAATTACCAAAATTACAATTCTGATATAACCCGTACTGTAATTATGGGTAAGGAAAATAAAAAACAAAAAGAGATATTTTCAATTGTATTTGAAGCTCAAAAAGCAGCCCTCGATTTTTTAAAGCCGGGCGTGAAGTGCAAAGAAGTGGATTCGGTAGCAAGGGACATAATAGTAAAGAAAGGTTATGGAGAATATTTCGGCCATGGTTTGGGTCATGGAGTAGGGTTGGATATTCACGAATTACCTCGAGTTTCTTCCAGCGATGACACAGTTTTATTAACCGGAATGGTAGTTACCATAGAACCCGGCATATATCTGCCTGAAGTTGGCGGAGTGAGGATTGAAGATTCGGTTCTGATAACCGAGGAAGGTTATGAAATATTAACCTGGTTCCCAAAAATATTAAATATTTGAAAAATATAAGGACGGGTCGGATGAATCCGACCCCTACAAAAAAGATGTAAGTAATAAAAATAAATAGGAGGAGAAGATGAGTAATTTAAAGAAAGTAGATCCAGAAATATTTGAAGCTATAAAAAATGAAGAGAATCGTCAAAAATACACCATAGAATTAATTGCTTCAGAAAATTTTGTTTCCCCGGAAGTATTAGAAGCCCAAGGTTCAGTTTTGACCAATAAGTATGCTGAAGGTTATCCGGGAAAGAAATACTATGGTGGATGCAAATACATCGATATTGTAGAAAATTTAGCTATCGAGAGGGCTAAGGAGATATTTAAGGCAGAACATGCCAACGTTCAGCCACATTCCGGTTCACAGGCAAATATGGCGGTTTATTTTAGTGTTTTAGAAGTGGGAGACACAATTTTAGCCATGAATCTTTCTCACGGAGGCCATCTTACTCACGGGAGCCCGGTAAATTTTTCTGGTAGATTCTTTAATATTATTCCCTATGGTGTTGGAAAAGATAGCGGACGAATAGATTATGATAACTTAAGAGATTTGGCTATAAAAAATAAACCAAAATTAATTATAGCCGGAGCGAGTGCCTATCCGCGGGAGATAGATTTCTCTGCATTTAGGTCTATTGCTGATGAAGTAGGAGCCTATTTAATGGCTGATATTGCGCATATCGCCGGTTTGATTATTGCCGGCCTTCATCAAAGTGCTGTGCCCCATTGCCATTTTGTAACCACAACTACTCATAAAACCTTAAGGGGACCGAGAGGCGGCTTGATTCTGTGTAAAGAAGAGTATGGTCACGCAATTGACAAAACTATATTCCCCGGGATTCAAGGAGGCCCGTTAATGCACGTTATCGCAGCTAAAGCGGTCTGTTTTAAGCAGGCAATGACCCCTGAATTTATAGAATACCAAAAGCAAATAGTTAAAAATGCCAAAACCCTGGCAGATAAATTATTAGAATTAGGTTATAATTTAGTATCCGGCGGAACTGATAATCACTTGATGTTAGTGGATTTAAGGAATAAAGGAATTACCGGAAAGCAGGCAGAGAAAGCTTTGGAAGAAGCCGGAATTACTGTTAATAAGAATATGGTTCCCTTTGATCCTCAAAAGCCTTGGGTTGCCAGTGGAGTAAGAATCGGGACTCCGGCAGTTACTACCCGTGGGATGAAAGAGAAGGATATGGGGGTAATAGCCGAATTTATAAATAGAGTCCTGAATGATACGGAAAATCAGAAAATAAAAGACGAAGTAAGGGAAGAAGTTGAAAAATTCTGTAAAATATTTGTATAGTAAAGATTCAAATGAAAGGGAGGCTTTATATTGATTTCTACCAGCGATTTTAAAAAAGGTTTAACTATCGACTTAAATGGTGAAATATATAGCATTGTTGATTTTCAACACGTAAAACCCGGTAAGGGTGGTGCTTTTGTAAGAACTAAATTTAAGAATTTAAAAAGCGGGCTTGTTATAGACAAAACTTTCAGAGCAGGTGAAAAAATGGAACAAGCCATAATTGACAGGAAAACCATGCAATATCTATATAATGATGGTAGTGGTTATTGTTTTATGAACAAAGAAAATTATGAGCAAATATCTTTATCTAAGGAACAAATAAGTGAAATTGCTGACTTGTTGAAAGAAGGTAATGATGTAGATGTTGCATTCTGTAAAGGAGAACTGGTTGGTGCGGAACTACCAAATTTTATGAGTTTAAAAGTTATTAAAACTATGCCCGGCGTAAAGGGAAATACTGTGTCCGGTGCCCTTAAACCGGCCACTTTAGAGACCGGAGCAATAATTCAAGTCCCTTTGTTTATAAAAGAAGGGGATGTAATTAAAATAGATACCAGGGAAAAGAAATACAT
>JBAUBA010000227.1:0-2575 GCA_049676265.1 Atribacterota bacterium | reverse complement strand
GACCAATTTACCAATTAATTTAGTCTACCGGTCTACCAGTCTTCCAGTCTGTAGGTCGATACGGCAGGTAATATGTTATTGCTTTCTTTATTTAAACTTGTAACTTGCAACTAGTAACCTGTAACTCATTACATATTACACATTACTCATCACTGTTTACTATACGCTAAACGCTATACGCTCTACGCTATCTAATATTCTGCCTTCTTTCTTCTTCTTTCTCACTCTACGCTAAATGTTATAAGCCATTTATCATTCTTAATCCTGATTTCTCTTTTCTTTACTATATACCATATACTAACGACTAACTCACTCTTTCACTCTCTTAATATCCGCTCCTAAGGAAGTTAGTTTTTCCTCTAAGTTCACATATCCTCTATCTAAATGATATATTCTGCTTAACTCAGTGGTTCCTTCCGCTACTAAACCTGCTAATACCAAAGCTGCTCCGCCTCTTAAATCTGAAGCCATTACCGGGGCAGCACTTAATTTTTTTACTCCTTTAATAATAGCGCTGTGCCCTTCTACTTTAATATCTGCTCCCATCCTTATCAAATCACCGATGTGAGTAAATCTTTTCTCAAATACAGTCTCGATAATAACACTGGTACCTTTTGCTACACAGGATAAAGCCATAAATTGGGGCTGCATATCAGTAGGAAACCCAGGAAAAGGTAAAGTTTTAATATCCACTGCTTTAACTCTGTCTGGCCCGGTTACTTTAATCAAACTCTTTTCTAGCTCAATCCGCACACCTGCTTCTTCCAGCTTCACTATTAATGGTTTTAATAGTAACGGATCAACTTTTTCTATTAAAACATCTCCACCTGTGATAGCAGCTGCTATCATATAGGTACCTGCTTCAATGCGATCAGGAATTATAGTATAATCAACTCCATGTAATTTTTTTACTCCTTCAATTTCAATTAAATCAGTCCCTAATCCTTCAACTTTAGCCCCCATCTTATTTAAAAAATGTCCTAATTCCACTACTTCCGGGTCTTTGGCTGCATTTTCAATTTTAGTTACTCCTTCTGCTAAACAGGCAGCCATCATTATATTTTCAGTTGCTCCCAAACTAGGGAAATCTAAGTATATTTCATCCCCTTTTAATATATTAACTTTCGCTTCAATATAACCTTTTTCCACTTCAACTTGAGCGCCTAAAGCCTCAAATCCTTTTAAATGATAATCAACCGGACGAGCACCAATGGCACAACCACCAGGTAAAGATATCTTTGCTCTTTTTAAACGAGCCAAAAGCGGCCCCATCACTAAAATAGAACCTCTCATCATTTTAACCAATTCATAAGGCGCCTCATAATTATTAAAATTATCAGAATCGATATAAAGGTTATTATCTTCTTTCCATTCCACCTTTACCCCTAATTTCCTTATAACTTTAGTCATAATATCGACATCGGTAAGACGGGGGACATTCCTTAAAATACAAACATCTTTAGTTAACAAGGTTGCCGCCATAATAGATAAAGCTGAATTTTTTGCTCCGTCAATTTTTACCGTACCCTGTAATCTGTTTCCTCCGGAAATAATAAGCTTTTCTGGATCCAATTTTCTCCTCCTCTATAAAATAAGTATTTAGTTATTTAGTAATTAGTATTTAGCAATAAAATGGAAAATTCAAAATGTAAAACTATACGCTCTACACTATTCTGCACTATATACTATATACTAAATACTAACGACTATTTTCTTACGACTGATTTGATATTTTTTTCAAAAGGTTTTCGAATGATCCCTTTTTCGGTAATAATAGCCTCCACATAACCGTTAGGAGTAAGGTCAAAAGCCGGATTAAATACTTTTACTCCTGCAGGGGCTATCTGCTTACCCAATATATGAGTAACTTCTTTAGGGTTCCTCTCTTCAATGGGAATTTCCTCCCCTGATTTTAGCGACATATCAATACTAGATATGGGAGCAGCAACATAAAAAGGGACTTTATTTTCTCGGGCTAAGACAGACAAAGAATAAGTTCCGATTTTATTTACCACATCACCGTTTCGAGCAATACGATCTGCCCCAACTATGATTAAATCTACCTTTTTTCGATACATTAAAAATCCGGCCATATTATCGGTAATCAAAGTAAAAGGAATTTTTTCCTGAGTTAATTCCCAGGCAGTTAACCTCGCCCCCTGTAATACTGGTCTGGTTTCATCGACATATACCTGTAATTTTTTACCCTCTTTAAAGGCAGTTCGAATCACCCCTAAAGCGGTACCATAATCTACAGTAGCCAGAGCCCCGGCATTACAGTGAGTAAGAATATTATCCCCATCTTTAATTAGCAAAGCTCCGTATCTTCCCATTGCCTTATTAATTTCTATATCTTCCCGGGCAATATTTTCGGCTTCCTGTAAGATTATATCTTTTAATGTAAATAAATCAACACCTTTTTTTATATTAATTAAATTCATCATTCTCTCTAATGCCCAAAACAGGTTGATTGCAGTAGGCCGAGTAAGGAATAGGCAGTTTTTGGCCTTTTCCATATCTTGGATAAATTCTCCGTAAGTACTTGCTTTTGAAGAATAAGCAGCTAAAGCCATGC
>JBAUBA010000226.1:0-1692 GCA_049676265.1 Atribacterota bacterium | reverse complement strand
ATCTGGCCACCTGCCTTAACGAGCAGCCATCCAGTTCTTTTAGATATTTTAAAACCTTGTCTTGAATAATTGTAGGAGCATTTTGCAGGGTGACTAATTCTATATGATATTTACCTAATACTATATGTCTTATCTCTTTATCGGATAGAGTCTCTCTTTTTGTGGGCATCTCAAGACATTGATCATTGTTTGGTTCTTGATTAAACCGTTCAAATCTTTCGATCGCTTTATCCCTTTCCTGGTGGGACACTTTAAGGGCAAATTCAATATTGACTGTCTTCGTTTGGTTAATATATTCATTATAACTACTCCATTGATAGGAGGCAATATCATTGGTCAATCCTGCTTTTAGGGGATTTTGGTGAATATATCTCAACACAGTCAGGAAATAGACATCATCTTCCACCGGTTCACTCTTGTATCTGTCCTGGAATAGGTGTCCTTTCCGATTATACTGCCAGTTGTACCAGGAGACATAGCTGGTCCCTATTCTCTTCATGGCATGAGGGAGAGCTTCTCTTTCTTCTTTAATTAATAAGTGAACATGGTTGCTCATTAAACAGTAGGCATAGATTTCATATTCACTTTTTTTATGGTACTTAGAAAGAATGGCAATAAATTTTTTATAATCTTCATCAACGGAGAAGATATTCTGCCGATTAATGCCTCTTATCATGATGTGATAGATTTTACTTTTACTTTTTATTCTGGCTACCCTTGGCATATCAATTCACCCAATGATAGTTTATAATGCCGATAGGGTATTGTCAAACAGAGAACTGTCTCCTTGTATTTTCGCGAAACTTTTTATCGAGTTGGTTGAAAATGATGCATTGATATGATAAACGGTTGTTTTCACTTGCAAATAATGTAATTAAGAGTTATTTTAATAAAAAGAAGAAGTATCCTTTATTTTCTTTCCATAATACAACCCCAATGTTCTTTAATTGAAATGATATTAAGAGAGATTGGAGGTATAATAAAATGAATAAGAAAACAGATATGAACAATTCTCATACTTGGTATTTTTACAACTGGACCCTCCTGGGATGGCTGGAAACGGTGATTAAAGCGATAGCCTTGTTTATCGGTATACGGGCTTTCCGATTCAGTCTTAGCTCCTCTATTTGGTCGATACCCTCGGGGATACATTTGTTTCAATGGATTCTTTTGGGGATATTGACACTCGGTATATTTTTCGCCATCTTTAACCGCTGGCAGAACAAAGAAATCTCCTCCATGATTTTTGTGCTGTTTAACAACCTGGGACACTGGGGAATGTTGATTGCTTTAACAAAAAATACGGGATGGGAAACATTGCCGGTTTTTGCTTTCCTTATGATGTTGGGAGATTTGGTAAAGATTACTTTTCTAAAACAAAAAAACTATACTGAAAAAAATATTCCCGCTAGTGTATTCGTTTGGGGAACACTATTTTTTGCAGCCGGTTATGCCTTAATCGGTTTATTGACCTGGTTTGATTAATCTATAAATCAAAATGAAACTTTCTCTGCTTGTATATTTTGTGAAATTGTGAAGCCTGAACCCACTATCTTTTACATAGTTTATTCAATCCCAAGCAATATATCGGTTCCTTCTATTTTAATGGGGTAATTGCGAAGATCATGTACCTTGACCTTGAGAAAAAACAGTTTACCACTTTGGATAACTTTCCCAGTTGTTACATCAAAG